>URJU01000056.1 GCA_900548315.1 uncultured Coprococcus sp.
TTGTATTATTATGGATAGGAGGTGGTTTACATGTTAGCTAAAGAATTAATTTCCTACACTGTACTGTCAGGTTACAATATTCAGAAAGATATTGAGAACGCAAGATTCCACAGCGCGTTCTTTACATATGAAGAATCAATGATTAACGATGGCCTGATTCATCTTCTGGCCAACGGCGATAATTCTTTTGCTTATTCATGCAGTTATACCTTCTCTTTCATCCCGTGTTACCATTTCTTCTATATATATGAAGGAACTCTTACAGTAACATCGGGCAGCAGCAAATCATCATATCCCAAGAATACAGCCGCGCTTTTTGAGGCAGGATCAGAAATAACATACGCCACGAACGGCAAGTGTCGTTTCTACGAGGCATTCATCCTCGGAGCTCCGCTTAACCTGTATCATGAGTTTCTCCCCGAATCTATATCCTATAAAAAGGAATCCGCCGGAGCCTCTGTACTCTGGAGCCATCTTTCGCTGATAAGCAGACTCCAGGGGGAGTTGTCTACCACCGATATTTTCAGAATTTCCAAATGGTTTAATGATATCCTGACCGAATTATGTGTATTTATTGAAAACTCATCTAAGAAGAGCGATAGTGCGCCTTCTTATCTTTTATCGGTAAAGAATCAGATGGATACAAACTACGCCGAACCGCTGTCGCTTGATGACCTCGAGGCAACTTACAGGATCAGCAGATACAGGATATGCAGAGAATTTTCATTTCACTTCGGCGAATCGCCTATGCGCTATCTCAACAGCCGCAGGATAGATGCTGCCAAAAGACTCCTTCTCACAACAGATCTGTCCGTCCACGAGGTCGGATCCCAGGTTGGAATCGAGAACACAAACCACTTTATCAACTTGTTCAAAAAAGACACCGGTACAACTCCGCTATCTTTCAAGCAGGCTGCACCGGTGTCTATATCCGATTTGCATTACAATTGATATGTAGTTTTATTATCGTTCTATTCTGGCGACGCTATCCTTTATCACGATTCGTCCATCCACGACAAATATGCCATCAGTATATTTTTCGTTGGATATCTTTTTTATAATCTTATGCAGGGTTCTCTCTGCCATCTCCTGCATATTGATCTCGTATGTGGTCACGCCTATATCGCAGATTCCAGGATACATGTAATTATCAAACCCCACAACGGACACATCCTCAGGAACTCTGTAGCCCGCAGCATTGAGTATCTTTATGAGCGTAGCTGCCGCAAGATCACAGTTGCACACAAACGCTGTAGGCATATTTCCCGGAAGTTTAAAACACTTCTCCTCGTCAAACTGCCCCGTCTTCACATCTCTGTCCGGAATAACCCAGTCTTCTCTGAACGGAATATCATGCTCCAACAAAGACTTTATATAGCCCAAATATCTGTCAGTTATACTGTTCGTTGAACCTATCGTGCCAACATATGCAATATCTCTATGCCCCATATCATACAGATAATTAGTCAGCATATAGCTTCCATAGAAACTGTTTGCTATAACCGTGTCTATCGGCCTCGAATTGTCATAATAATCCACATACTCTATAGGAACCTTGGCTGTCTTCTCCAGCTTTTCCAGGTATTCCTTACCCATGGAACCTACAACAACCATTCCATCAACCTTATCATCCTCCAAGAGCATAGGCATCTCAGCATTCAATACACTATCTCTGGAAACAAATTCCAGCATAGTAAAGCAGCCTCTTGCCACCGCCTTTTTGTTAAGCACCTGATATAACTGCCAATAAAATGATGGGTACTTGCCAAGATATATCTCTTGAATAAGAACTCCTATGTTGTACTTTTTCTTCGCCGTTTTCTTCCTAATCTCCGATGGGGACTGATATCCCATCTCATCTGCCAACTGTTTGATCTGTGCTCTGAGTTCCTCGCTTACACCCTTCTGATCCGAAAGTGCCTTTGAGACCGTCACGGTACTCACACCAACAATGGCAGCTATATCTCCTAATTTTACTGATTTTGCCATAAACTAGTCCTTCTCACTTAATTTTTACGTGGTTAAACAACTTAATTTTATTTTATTTTTTAGTTAAACTATTGTCAAGCACAAAATGATAAAGTCTGCTCATATAATCCCCACGCACATCTTCCACAAGCAGACCGGCATTCATCAGAAGATCTCCCCCATACACTCTTTCCGTTCCGTCCAGCATGTAATCTCTATCTGCAAGCAGACCTGCAAGCCTAATTTTCCTGCTGTGCATATTCGGTCTTCCAAGCACCTGAACGTAAGTCACCAACGCCTCACTCTTATCCTTTGCAACAACCATCCAGCAATCATACAGTCCATTTTCCCTGTACGATGCAACCCTATAATAATCACCCTCCCTTACAAGATCATTATAGTTATGATACATAGACACCTGCTCAGGGATCATCGCACGTTCTTCTTCACTTATTTTTGTGATATCGAGCTCATAGCCAAATGTTCCCGCCAGAGCCACATGTGCCCTGGTCATAAAAGGTGTACTCCTTCCAACTGTGTGATTAGGGCAATCCGACACATGGGCGCCCATGGTCGAAAGCGGATATATCAGTTCCGTTCCCTCCTGTATAGAAAGTCTCTCTATGGCATCCGTGTCATCGGAGCACCATATCTGCGGACTGTAGTAAAGCATGCCAGGGTCAAATCTTGCACCACCGCCCGAGCAGTTCTCAAGCAAAAGATCTGGGAAATCGTTAACAAGGCGCTCTTGCAGCTCATATACTCCAAGCACATACCTGTGAGCCAATTCTCCCTGCCTGTCTCCGGTGAATTCTACGCTGCCGATATCCGTGAGCTGTCTGTTCATATCCCACTTAACATACTCAATATTTGCAGATGATATCACGTTATGCACACATTCATACACGTAGTCTCTAACTTCTTTTCTCGAGAGATCAAGCACGTACTGATTTCGCGATAATGTAGCCGTTCTCTCCGGAACCGCAAACGCCCAGTCAGGATGCTTTCTGTAAAGTTCAGAATCAGGAGAAATCATTTCAGGCTCCATCCATATTCCAAATTTCAGCCCCAGCTTATTCACCTCATCAACAAGATGTTTCAAACCGCCCTTGATCTTGTTTTCATTTACAAACCAATCTCCAAGACTTGTGGCGTCATCATTTCTATGTCCAAACCAGCCATCATCCATGACCAGCATCTCTATTCCATGTTCTGCCGCACTCTTTGCTATCGCAAGGAGCTTATCGGTATCAAAGTCAAAATATGTAGCCTCCCAGTTGTTGATGAGAACAGGTCTCTTCTGATGAAGATATTTGCTCCTTATGAGATGTCCTCTGTAGAAATCGTGCAGATTTCTGGACATCTGGCCAATTCCGTTATGACTGTATGTGAGCACGACTTCCGGAGCAGCAAATTCATCCCCCGGCGTGAGCAGCCACTCAAATCCCTCCGGGTGAATACCCATAACCGCTCTGATGGAATCAAACTGTGATTTTTCTATCTGTGCGATGAAGTTACCCGAGTACACAAAATGCATTCCATATACATCACCCGTAGTCTGATCTGTACCCTTTGTCATCCATGCCATAAACGGATGGTCCTGGTGGGATGACTCACCGCGGAGAGAGCTTACACTCTGCTTGCCATAAGCTATCGGGCGTCTCTCGATCTGTCTCTCCCTGGCCCATGAGCCATGAAGAGTAAGCATCTCAAAATCCTCGTCATCCATGTCTATACACGCAGAATATACCTTTGTGAGCCTGATATCCTTATCACCTGCATTTTTCACGCTCGCACTTCTGGTTATAACATCCTCATCCTCAAACACAGAATATATCAGGTCAACATCAATGCCACATCCCCTATCCATCATATGGACAACGAGAGTCTGAACCTCCTCTTCTCCCACAAATGATGCCGGAAGGCCACTAATCCCCGGTTTTCCATTTATAATATCGTAATCCACAAATTTCAGATCAACGGTTCTGCTGCCATTTGCGGTCTTTACTGCAATACAACTCTCCCTGTAGTCTCCTATTCCATTTCCGGAATACTCTGTCGGAAATGTATCCATAAATGAACATCTCTCCCTGTTATTCTTGGACGGAACAAAAGGAGCCTCACACGTTCTCAAAAACTGATCACATTTCTGCGGACGAATCTTCTGTCCATAATATATATGTCCGACAAACCCCTCTTCATCGGCGATTCCGATCCGGTAACTCGTGTTTCTCGTATCAAGTTCAAATATTCTGCTTGCCTCATCATATCTTATGCTCATATATATCTATAGTCTCCTCGTTTTATTTATGGGTATCACTCTCTGCTTATATATTCAAGAAATTCAAGTGCAAGATCCATATTCTTGGCATTCTCGCCAAATCCCACTGCAGCATCCATTTCATACCAACCGGTATCCTTCACCCAGGAATTATCACCGATCTTTATTCCGACAGGTATCTTCTCACCCGTTTCAATAACCGTTGCATACACAAACGAATCTTTATACTTTTCTTTCAGTTCATCAGTCAGCACCTTATCAAGATCCTGCATATATCCGAACTCTCCAAAACTCATGACAAGGTCTGTGTCGGCAAAGAACACATCCACCGCATTCGCCATAAATTTGTTCTGTATAAGCTGTAGACTATCCTGACTCATGGCATCATTCGGATCAGTTGACACTCCAATCCCTGTACTTATACTGACATATTCCTTCTCCGCATCAAGACCATTTTCACTGAGAAATTCCTCATAATATGCCTTGTCATTCGCCGCGGATTCCTGTTGTGTAGTGTTGACCGCAAGGATGTTGAGTGCAGCAGATTCCGCCATAAAATGTTTTACGGCAAGGAATACAACTATGCCCACAACAACAAGTGCAAATAGAGCCTTCGGGGCATAATACTCCAGTATGTATTCCCTTTTCTGCTGTTTGTTCATAAGACTGAGCTTCTGTTTCTCAGACATATGCTCATCCACATCCAAGACACTCTCCGGCTCTCGTTTCTCTTTTTCATCGGTTTTCTCATCTATGATATGTCCAGCGATACTTTTGACATTTTTCTTTTCTATTTCTTTTTCTATTTCTGGCATATGATCTCCTATACTACTCCTATCCGCGTTTGCCGCACACTGCAGTTACTTTATACATTGTAGCATTTTTTAGTTAGTTTTTAAACAGATTTTTAGTATTTTTAACTATATTTTACTTTTACAAAAGGGACCTCAGCCTCAAAGCCGAGATCCCTCTTGTTCAGCGCATTGGCTGGAAAGTGCATTTACATGTTAAATTTTGTAGTATATGGAAGGAATGTTTTTATTTTTCGGCAGTAAATTCTGCCATACTTTGTGATTGTTTATTTAACAAGTTCCTGCACACATGCTTTCATCTCGTCTATCTTTGACATGGCATTTTTTAGGCTGTTTTCATTCACGCCAAAGTAGAATTTGATCTTTGGTTCGTTTCCGGAAGGCCTAACCGCGAACCAGGCATTATTTTCCAGCTCATAGTACAGCACATTTGACTTCGGAAGACCCATGTTCTCCTCCTCACCATCAAGCGGCTTGCGGATTCCGCTCACATAGTCCCTCATGCCGGTAACTTTGATACCTGCAAAGGTCGTAAGTGGATGGTTTCTGAAGTTCTCCATCATCTCCTTAATCTGTGCTGCACCATCTACACCCTTTAGAGTTATCCCAAACGCACCTTCAAAGTAATAGCCATATTTGCGGTAAACCTCTTCCATGGCATTACAGATGGTTTCTCCCTGCAGCTTATAAAACGCTGCTATTTCGCATAAAATGACAACGGCTGCGCAAGCGTCCTTGTCACGAGTGTAGTCTCCTACCAAACATCCAAAGCTCTCCTCCATTCCGAAGATGAACTTGTATGTGTTGTTCTTCTCAAAGAGAAGTATCTGCTCACCTATGTACTTGAATCCTGTGAGTGTCTCTATATATTTCAGATTGTAATTCTCTGCTATAGCCTTTGTAAGATTGGTGCTGACAACCGTATTACAGATAGCTCCGTTTGCCGGCAGCTTACCGACTGCCTTCTGCTCACGGCATACATACTCTGCTATCAGGGCACCTGTCATATTGGCATTGAAGCGGACATATGGATATGCAGGATCATCTGCAAATTCCGTGTCCTTCCAGATTCCCGTGCTGTCCTTGACGTATATTCCAAGTCTGTCTGCATCAGGATCTGTGGCCATGATAACGTCCGCATCAACCTTCTTTGCCAGGTCTATTCCCATGGCAAATGCTGATGGTTCCTCCGGATTTGGTGACTTAACTGTACTGAAGTCTCCGTCAGGAACAGTCTGCTCCTCTACAACATATACGTGCTTGAAGCCAAGTCTCTTGAGCACTTCCCTTACAGGTACATTTCCTGTTCCGTGGAGTGGTGTATATACTATCTTGATATCGTCTGCAACCTTCGGAATGATATCGCCGTGGATGGTCTGCTTTATTAGCGCCTGATAGTAGTTCTCATCAACACTTGCAGGGACCATACAGAACAGACCGTCTGCAACCGCCTTGTCCTTGTCCATGGTCTTGACATCCTCATATCTCTCTACATCTGCCACATGCTTCAGGATATCCTGATCCTGAGGGGATACGATCTGGCTGCCATCCTCCCAGTACACCTTGTATCCGTTGTACTCAGGTGGATTGTGGCTTGCCGTTACCACGATTCCGGCTATACATCCAAGCTCTCTCACTGCAAATGACAGCTCAGGCGTAGGGCGGAGTGCGTCAAACACATAAGTCTTTATGCCATTTGCATTGAGGCACAGAGCTGATGCCTCTGTGAACTCTGCTGACATATTTCGGCAGTCATGTGCAATTACTACACCTCTCTTAGCAGCCTCAGGGCCAACCTCAAGTATGTAATCTGCAAGTCCCTGTGTTGCCTTTGTAACTGTATATATATTCATTCTGTTGGTTCCAGCACCCATGATTCCGCGCATTCCGCCGGTTCCAAATTTCAGATTCTTGTAGAATCTGTCCTGAATCTCTTTGTCATCATCTGCGATACTTCTAAGTTCTTCCTTGGTCTTCTCATCAAAGCAGTCTGACTCAAGCCAGAACTTGTATTCGTCCATGTAACCCATTTCTATTACCTCCACCTTGTAATTATTTTTAGTCGCTACCGCGATCTTCGAATCTATTTTCTGCTGACATTTATTTGCCAGCCATTTCGTTTCTTACCAGTCATCCCGTTTTACGAGAACATCGCCTTCACATTTACCGCAAGCTCGTCAAGCTGCTCTGCCGCATCCTCCTGAGAGCTTCCCTTTACCCCGAGGTAGAACTTGATCTTCGGTTCTGTGCCTGAAGGTCTCACAAGGAACCACGCGCCATCCGCAAGCTGGTAATATATCATGTTGGACTTTGGAAGAACTGCCGCTTTGGATTTGCCTGTTGCGGCGTCTGTCTCTGTTCCAAGCTTGTAGTCGTAGATCTTCTCCACACTGTAAGCGCCGACCTTACGAACCGGATTATCTCTCAAAGTCTGAATCATAGACTGTATCTTTGCAGCGCCCTCACGTCCGTCAAACTTCATGGTCTGAACCTTCTCCTTGTAGAATCCATATTCCTGCCACAGCTCAACCATTCTCTCCCACAGAGTCATTCCGCGGTTCTTATAGTATGCCGCAGCCTCACAGAGAAGCATCAGCGTTCCAACTGAGTCCTTGTCCCTTGCATATGTGCCAGGCAGACAGCCAAATGTATCTTCAAGTCCGAATACATAATTGTGTTCGCCAGTCTGCTCGTAAGCTCTCATTCTCGATGCTATATTCTTAAATCCGATCAGGTTGTTGCAGTCACAAAAGGTGTTGTACTTCTTACATATCTCCTTGACCATATTGGTGATAACAACCGTAGTTACAATCGCCGGATTCTCAGGCAGTCTGCCGCTCTGGGATCTCTGCATCAGCACGTAATCACAGAGGATTGCGCCGAACATATTGCCCGTAAATTCTTTATATTCATTATTCTTGCTGTCGTATCCATACATTCCAAGCCTGTCCGCATCAGGATCTGTGACGAGTATCAGCTCGCCGCCAACCTTCTTCGCCAGCTCAAGACTCAGGGCATACGCCTCTGCGCCCTCAGGATTTGGGGACTTTACAGTTGGGAAATTACCATCTTGAACAGCCTGCTCCTCAACGACATGTACATCCTTGAAACCAAGTTCGCTGAGAACTCTTGTAACAGGCTTAAGGCCTGTTCCGTGAAGCGGAGAATATACGATCTTCAGATCTCCCGCCTTCTGGATCTCCTCCGGATTCATGACAAGCTTGTGAAGCTCTCCTATATATGCGTCATCGATCTCCTGACCGATCACATTCAACAGTCCTGCATCTATTGCAGCGTCCTTGTCCATAGTTTTAACCATGGAGAAATCTTCTATCTTGTTGACCTCTGCAATGATCTCCTTATCCTGTGGAGATACGATCTGAGCCCCGTCATCCCAGTAAACCTTGTATCCGTTGTACTCCTTCGGATTGTGGCTTGCTGTTATATTCACTCCGATATTGCAGTGCAGATGTCTCACTGCAAATGAAAGCTCCGGTGTCGGGCGGAGTGCATCAAACAGATACACCTTCACACCATTTGCACACAGGCAGAGAGCAGTTTCAAGCGCATACAGCGCAGCATTGTTTCTGTTGTCAAATGCTATAGCTGCCGACGGCTCTGATATTCCGAGTTTTGCCAGATAATTTGCTATTCCCTGTGTCGCCATGCGGACTGTGTATATGTTCATGCGGTTTGTTCCCGCTCCCATCACACCTCGAAGTCCGCCTGTTCCAAATTCCAGATTTGTATAGAATCTGTCCTCAATCTCTTCTGCATTATCTCTGATACTGATAAGCTCTTTCTTTGTGTACTCGTCAACCTGGTCACTGCCAAGCCACATCTCATATTTCTGTTCTGCATCCATACTTAGATCCCCCTTTTTTTCCAAACTACTAATCCCTGTTATACCAATGTATATTCAACGCACATTCTCTTGTCTTTTGCTTGTCTTATACCGTTTTTGTCGCAAAACACTGTCTGACCGACTCGTTCTTTCATATTATGTTTAGTTCTTTTTTAGCTAATTTTACTTAATTTAATATTAGATTAATGTGTTTTTTATTTCAATATTTAATCTTGCGTTTTATATCACTTTGTTGCGCAGTACAAAAAATTCTCCCCAGACAGCCTTTTTGTACTGTCTGAGGAGAATTTTGTATCTTTTTCCAGAAAAACACCGCTCTCTGCGATAATTTTATCGTTATCAATTACCCAGCAAATTATTCTGCAAGCTTATTGAGTTTCTCAACAAGTGCAGCCTGAAGAGACTCTAGCTTTGCGTCGGCATCCTCAAGGCTTGTTCCCTTGATTCCGTAATATAGCTTGATCTTTGGCTCCGTACCTGATGGACGTACGCATGCCCACGCGCCATCCTCAAGGTCATAATAGAGAACGTTGGACTGTGGAAGTCCTGACACTGTAACCTCTCCTGTGGCAAGATCTGTGATAGTATTCTTCTCGTAATCACGAACCTTGAGAACCTTGAGTGTATCTATCTGAGTGATGGACTCAGATCTAAGTGAAGACATGATCTTGCGGATCTTCTCTGCTCCCGTAACACCCTTGAGTGTTATTGTGTAGAGGCCTTCCTTGTAGTATCCGTACTTCTCATAGAGATCGAGCATGTGATCCCACAGAGTGATTCCCTGACTCTTGCAGTATGCAGCAGCCTCGCAGAGACACATAACCGCAACCGGAGCATCCTTGTCTCTGGCATATGTTCCAACCAGGCATCCGTAGCTCTCCTCCATACCCATCACAAAATTGTATGAGTTATTCTGCTCGAAGAATTTTATCTGTTCACCGATGAACTTAAAGCCTGTGAGAACCTCAATGAGATTTACATTGTAATCTGCCGCCAAAGGGTCAGCCATATTTGTAGTTACAATAGTCTTGACCATCGCCGGATTCTTCGGCATAAGACCGCATTTTGCTCTCTCTCTGAACTGATACTCGGCGATTATAAGTCCTGACATATTTCCTGTAAATGGCATGTATCTGCCAGTCTTTGTATCAAGCGCGTATATTCCAAGACGGTCGGCATCCGGGTCTGTCGCAAGAACGATGTCCGCATTTTTCTCCTTTGCCAGCTTAAGTGCAAGCTCAAATGCCTTTGGATCCTCCGGATTTGGATACTCAAGTGTTGTGAACTCAGGATCTGGAAGCTCCTGCTCAGGAACAATGTATACGTTCTTGAAACCAAGCTCGGACAGAACTCTCTTTACAGGCACAAGACCTGTTCCGTGGAACGGTGTGTACACGATTTTGATATTCTCCGACTGTTCCTTGATGATCTCCGGATGGATGATCTGCTTCTTGAGTTCCTCCATATATGCGTCATCTATCTCTGCACCTATGATGGTAAGAAGTCCCTTATCTAAGGCTTCTTGCCTATCCATAGTCTTTACTGCGTGGAAATCTGTCACAGCCTTGACTTCTGCAATGATCTCTCTGTCTTTTGGCGCCGTGATCTGTGCGCCATCCTCCCAGTACACCTTATAACCATTGTACTCAGGTGGGTTGTGACTTGCTGTTATAACGATGCCGGCTGTGCATCCAAGTTTTCTGACTGCATACGAAAGCTCCGGTGTAGGTCTGAGCGACTCAAAAAGATAAGCCTTGATTCCATTTGCACATAGGCAGAGAGCAGCCTCAGCGGCAAACTCCGGTGAATACTTTCTTGAATCATACGCTATTGCTACGCCCTTCTCCTGGGCATTCTGCTTTACTATAAAGTTTGCAAGTCCCTGTGTTGCCTTACGAACAGTGTAGAAATTCATTCTGTTTGTTCCGGCCCCGATAACCCCGCGTAGTCCACCAGTTCCAAATACAAGATCACGGTAGAATCTGTCTTCGATCTCAGCGTCATCGCCAGCTATAGCTGCAAGTTCTTTCTTTGTGTCATCATCGAAATAATCATCTGTCATCCAAAAATCATATGTGTCTCTGTAACTCATTTTAAACTTCTCCTTTTATCCGACGTCTTCTAATTTTTAAGAAATCCCAGCGGATCTCCATCCGAGAGAAAATGTGTCATGAGGTATGCTCCCCTGAGGGATACCTGTTCCTCTGTCAAGATCCTCCTGACCTCAGCGCGGTCTGCCAGTATGACCTGAATGTCCTCCGTACTCTCCTTGCTGTCAAGATTAGGAGTGCCTGTCACCGTGCCAAATACTGCGCAGCTCATCTCATCTGTAAATCCCGGTCCCATATAGAACGGTCTTCTGTAGAGCTCTGCCCCGCCCTCATATACTTCAAGGGAAAGCCCAGTCTCTTCCTTCATCTCTCTGACCGCCGCCTGTGCAGGAGTCTCATCTCCATCCACAAGTCCTGCAGGAAGCTCATATATGTACGCATCAAGCGGATATCTGTACTGTTTTATAAGCACCAGCTTTGGTTCATTCCCAGTCGTCACTCCATATATAACTATGCCCTCCGGTCTTACATCATGGGTCTTCATCTTTATATTGTTTTCTTTATTCCTTGAAGCAAAGTAGTAATTGAAGTCTTTTCCATCTGTGTCAACCGCATCTATATGATAAAGGTTGAGGAAAGGATTATCCGTAAGTTTCTGCACATCTCTGTATTTCTCTTTCACTTCATCGCTTCCCTTCTGTGTATTTTAATGTATTCAGCCGACCATACATTCGCAAAACCGCACGGTTCCCGTGCTCTTTCGCTGCTGCGCAGCTGAATATTTACCTTCTGTCTCTTATACACATCTCCGAGCCCACGAGACG
>URJU01000057.1 GCA_900548315.1 uncultured Coprococcus sp.
GCGTCAGATGTGTATAAGAGACAGTAATAATATAGTATTGCAAAAATATATCGGGGGAGTGATATTTATATGAAAAATGAAAACAACTTAACAAAACCAGATCCTATCAATAAAACAAAATATGGAATGCTAGAACTGGCAATACTGCACATTTTATGTCAGGGCGATTTATATGGTCTTGAATTTACATATCTTATCTCAGAAATGACCGGGGACAGTATGCACTTTCCCACCGGATCTATATATCCTATACTATACCAGCTCGTAGATGCCGGTTATGTATCAAGCACCGCAGATTCTGAGAGAAAAACACGCATATATTATCATATAGAGGAGTCTGGACGTCAGAGACTTGAATTTCTTACCGATGATTATTTAAAGACAAGCGATGCGATCCAGTCAATATTGGCATACAAAGCCCCCAAGACCGGAGCCAATTAATAATACATTTTAATATGATTAGCCGTTGCTGTCAGCTATAGATACTTTTTCAGCCATTCCGTTTCTTTGAATCCGACAAGTACAGTGTTACCATCTATAACCAATGGTCGTTTCACCAACATCCCATTTGTTGCAAGCAGCTGTAACTGTTCCTCTTCGCTCATTTCAGGAAGCTTATCTTTAAGTTTCATTTCTTTATAAAGGAGTCCACTGGTATTGAAAAATTTCTTAAGCGGCAGACCACTCTTTCCATACCATTCCTTCAATTCATCATATCCAGGATTCGCCTCTACAATATGACGCTCAGTATATTCTATATTATGTTCATCTAACCACTTTTTAGCCTTCTGACAGTTTGAACATTTTGGGTAACATATAAATAACATTTCTTCATCTCCAATCAAGTCTGAACATTCAATAATATCATTCTCATCCACTCAAACCACTAATAACAGTTCTGTACTTTGCTGAGCAAACAGACGCTCTCCACATGCCCACTATGGCAAAACTGATCCACAACCGCCACCTTCTTCGCCGCATACCCCTTCTCCTGAAGAATCTTCACATCCCTTGCCAGGGTTGCCGGGTCACAGCTCACATAGACGATACGCTCTGGTGCCATATGAACCAGAGTATCCAGAAGGACCTGATCACAGCCCTTTCGCGGTGGATCAACGACTACGACGTCTGCGTGGGAGCCATCGCCCCCCTTCTTGTATATATCAGGTACGACTTCCTCTGCCTTGCCGACGAAGAACTCGGCATTTGTGATCCCGTTGATCTCAGCGTTATGTCTTGCATCGTCTATAGCCTGTGGAACGATCTCCACTCCATATACCTTCTTTGCCTTCTGGGCGAGGAACAGGGATATGGTTCCTATTCCGCAGTACATGTCCCACACGGTCTCATTGCCGGACAGGTCAGCATACTCCAGAGCCTTGTTGTACAGGACATTTGTCTGGACAGGATTTACCTGGTAGAAGGACAATGGAGATATCTGATATTTGATATCTCCGATATAATCCGTGATGTATGACTGTCCCCAGAGGGTTATGCACTTATCGCCGAGTATCCGGTTCGTATTCTCCATGTTTACGTTCAGGCAAATGGATGTCATGCCGTCTATCTTAACCAGTTCATCTATCAAAGCCTCACTGTGCGGCAGCTTGCTGCCATTTGTCACAAGGCAAACCATGATCTCCTTGGTGGTAAATCCAACTCTGATAAGGATATGTCTGACCAGACCTCTTCCAGTCTCCTCATCGTAGGTTGATATGTGATTGTCATCAATGAAGTTTCTGATGATAGCAACTATTTTATCATTCACAGGTGCACCGATTGCACAGCTCTCTGTGTCTATGATATCGTGACTTCTGCCCGCATAAAATCCGATCACAACGTTGCCGTCTCTGTCCCTGCCGACAGGAAACTGTGCTTTATTCCTGTAGTGAAATGGTTCGTCCATGCCGTAGGCTGGCTTTTCCATGATGGTTTCCACGTTCTCAATCTTGCCGATCCTCTGCAGACAGTTTTTCACCTTGTTCCACTTGTATTCAAGCTGCTTTTCATATGAAATCTGCTGCATGGTGCATCCGCCGCACCGCTTCGCCTTATCGCACACCGGCTCCACACGATACGGAGATGGTGTGATGAGTTTCATCAATCTTCCGTATGCTATGTTTTTCTTCACCTTTACTATCTTCAACTCTGCCAGATCGCCCACCACGGCATCCTTGACAAATACAGTCATGCCCTGAACGTGTCCTATGCCCTCTCCGTCATTGCCCATATCCTCGATGAGCACCTGATAATCCTCATTCTTGACAAGTGTGACCTTATCAGCATTTGCTTGTCTATTATTTTTAGGTATCCTACTGTTCCTATTATTTGACATATACTATCTCTCTTCCTATTGCCGTTATGGAGCTATCTTATGCCTTGAAGATCGTCCATCTGTCTTAATCTGACCGTGGCATGATACATTTTTCATGGCACGTGGACACTCCTCATGACGTGGGGATGTTCCTAATTAATTATCCGACGTCTTTCTTATATTTGACTGCAATGCCCTGTTAAAGCCCAGCCAGCCATTGTTGTCCTTCGCCGCATCCAGTTCCTGGATAAATGTCTGGATCTTGGCATCTGTGTTGTCCGCCATGGACAGTGCCAGTGCCTCGACGAGTGCAGGTTTCTTTGGTGAGCCATACTCAAGCTCCCCATGGTGGGCAAGTATGCAGTGCTCCAGCTCATTTGCAGCCTTTGCAGGGAAGTTCTCTATAGTATTTATCTTGTCGCGGATCATCATTGTGCCCATGACAATGTGTCCGAGAAGCTGACCTGCATCTGTGTAGTCGTTCTCTGGGAACTTGGAGATCTCGTAGACCTTGCCAATGTCGTGGAGAAGTGCCGCCGTGATCAGCAGATCCCTATTGAGCACTGGATAATATGTGGTGTAGTAGTCACACATCTTGGCAACTGCCAGTGAGTGCTCAAGAAGTCCTCCTATGTATCCGTGATGTATCGACTTCGCTGCCGAGTGATTCTTGAATTCCTTTACAAACGCAGGATCTTCGGCGAAGAATTTCTTCAGGAGTATCTTGTAGTAGTCCTTATCCAGTGAATCCACAAGAGCCATCAGATCCTTGTACATCTGCTCTATATCCTTCTTGGTACATGGCATATAATCAGCCTCAACGTACTCTCCCTCGTCTGCGATCCTGATCTTCTTGATGTTGAGCTGGAGCTCATTGTTAAATGATGTCACCTGTCCATCCACCTTGATGAAGTTCTTTGCCTCAAAGTGCCCGATTGCATTTGTCAGCTCCCAGACCTTTCCGGCTATACTT
This sequence comes from uncultured Coprococcus sp., assembly GCA_900548315.1. Taxonomy (GTDB): domain Bacteria; phylum Bacillota; class Clostridia; order Lachnospirales; family Lachnospiraceae; genus Coprococcus. Next base: position 3,288 of record URJU01000057.1, read on the forward strand.
CCCGTCTTATCCACAAGTTCAAGATTGTAATATGTCTTTCCTGATTTTGTGGTGCCTACCTGCTTATTCTTGCAGAGATAGACATTTGATATCATATCGCCTTCGTTGAAATCTGTTATAAATACCATTTTTGTTTCCTCTTTCTATCTTTATTGTTAATATATACTTTTTGCGATCATATATAAGAATACATTAGGCGGTTACGAAAATCCAGTCTTTACTCTACATTTTCATAACCGCCTGTATTATAGTCACCATACTTAAGCATGATATCATGTATACTTTCCAATGTGTTTTATTACATCTTGTCGTATTCATGCAGCTTGTTGGAAGCTGCCTTTCCATTCTTCCTTGTCTCATCACGGTCAAGTTTTCTCACACCGAATAATCCCTTGATAACAAATGCGATTCCCACGCAAAGTGTTCCAAGTATCAGGGTAAGTTCAAGTCCTGACATGTATCTGAGTGATACATTAAGTGAGATGATGATGCATACAAAAAATGCTATACAAAGTCCGGTAAACACGAGACCTGTTCCCATATTCGGCTTTACAAGCAATGCTATAAATGCGATCACCAGCAGAACTATAAATATTCCACCGACATTCACTCCGCCGCCTATGCGGAACAGTGAACTGAGCATTCCCCAGTCGGACACTACAACATTTTTCAGGAACATTACGCCGCCTGCTATCATCAAAACTATCCCCAGCAAAAACTGTAACAACTCTTTCATTCGTCTCTTTCTCCTCTTCTTTTTGTGCTGTACAACTTATGTCAGTCATCAGCTCTTTCATTTTCCCGAATTAAACTATATTTTATCATATCAGTTTTAGTTTCCTCCCGCAACCACCGGCTTTGATTAATAAGGGAAAATGTGCATATTTCTACACCTGCAATATGTTGACGCTCTATAATTATAAGGGGTATAATCAATTATGTATGTGTTTGATTTGAGACTTTACGCATATATAACTGCGCATTTACAGCACTTATCGATTTTTACTGTGCGCATGCGCATTACATACTATATATAATATACAAATACATAAACAAGGATTACATGAAATGAATTTACGAACATTAAGAGTTATTGAATACAATAAGATAGTTGAGATGCTGACCACATTTGCCTCATCTCCCATGGCCAAAAGAAAATGCCAGCGTATAAAGCCGCGTAAGGATCTGGGGATGATAGAAACTCTCCAGCAGGAGACACGAGACGCTTTGAGAAGACTGAACACCCAGGGCAATCTGTCGTTTGCCGGGTTAAAGGATGTAGGTCCTTCTCTTAAGAGGCTTGAGGTCGAGGGAATCCTTACCACCGCAGAGCTGCTCGATGTGGCAAGCATGCTTGATCTTGCTGCAACAGCCAAGAGATATGGTGAAAACGAGGGAACCAGTATGACCGACACCAGAAGGCGCAGCAGGGAACAGATAGAAGAAGAAAAATCTGCAAATAAAATGCTGGGGTTGAGCATGAATCCGGACGGCACCACATGCCCGGACTGCCTGCGCACAAGATTCCTGGAACTCATGCCACTGGAGCACCTTTCCAGAGAGATACACAGGTGTATAGTCTCGGAGAACGAGATTGCTGATGATGCCTCCTCCGGTCTCAAGGCAGTTCGAAGGAACAAACGTCTCACCAATGAGAAGCTGCACAACCAGCTTGCAAAGCTCGTTAGCGACACAAGTAAGCAGACCATGTTCCAGGACAATCTTGTAACCATGAGAAACGGACGATACTGTATCCCGGTTAAAGCCGAGTACAAGAATCATTTTCCTGGTATGATACACGACCAGTCTTCTACAGGAGCCACTGTGTTCATCGAGCCTATGGCTATAGTGAATCTGAACAATGAGCTGAAGGACCTTGACAATCAGGAGCTTGCCGAGATAGAGAAGATCCTGGAATCACTATCTGCCCAGACCGCAGCTGAGATAGAATACATCAAGTATGATTTTGACACTCTGGCTGAACTCGACTTTATATTTGCAAGGGCATTCTTCGCAAGAAGCTACAAAGGAACCGAGCCTATATTTAACACCGATGGAATTGTTGATATCAGGCAGGGCAGGCATCCTTTGTTGGAAAAACACACAGTTGTGCCTGTGGATATCAAGCTCGGTGAGGACTATAACCTCCTCATTGTGACTGGCCCGAACACAGGCGGTAAGACCGTCTCATTGAAGACTCTGGGGCTCTTCTCCCTCATGGGACAATCAGGACTCCATATTCCTGCACTTGACGGCTCCCGACTCACCGTGTTTGATGATGTATTTGCCGATATCGGAGATGAGCAGAGTATCGAACAGAACCTGTCCACTTTCTCATCACACATGAGCAACATCGTATATATACTGAACCATGTAACCCATGGAAGTCTGGTTCTCTTCGACGAGCTTGGCGGTGGTACCGATCCTGTTGAAGGTGCAGCCCTCGCTATAGCCATCCTGTCCCACCTCAATGATATGGGTGTCAGATGTATGGCGACCACGCACTACAGCGAACTAAAAACATTTGCCATGAGTACTCCTGGAGTCGAAAATGCAAGCTGCGAGTTTGATGTGGCAACGCTTCAGCCGACATACAAACTTATGATCGGTATTCCAGGCAAATCAAATGCATTTGCCATAGCCAAGAAACTTGGTATAGATGAGAACATAATAGAGAGCGCAAAGGCAAATATCGACAATGATACAGTGGACTTTGAGACACTGATCGCAGATCTTGAGAGAAGCAAACGCGAGATAGAGCAGGACAAAGCTGACATCGCAAGACTCAAGGAGGACGCAAGACAGCTCCATGAGCGAGCTCAAATGAAAGACTCTGAGCTCTCAGACAAGAAGAACGAGATCCTTGCCAAAGCAAGGCAGGAGGCATCCGAGATCATAGAGGAGGCTAAGGCAGAGGCTGATTCTGCCATTAGGAAATACAACAAATGGACTACGAATCCAGCAAAGGCCGATGCAAAGGCTATGGAAGCTGAAAGGCAGAAACTCCGTGCAAAGATAAACGATCTTGGCAAGATGAATGAAGAAAAGCGCAAAACTATAAAGTCTGATCACAAAGCATCCGACTTCAAGGTGGGCGATACAGTTCATGTTATCAGCATGAACTCTGAGGGAACCATAACAGCTCTGGCTGACTCAAAAGGCAAGCTGAAAGTTCAGATGGGTATAATCAGCGCAGCACTCCCGCCTACTGATCTTCTGTTGGTTGAGCACGAAAAGGCTAAACCTCAGAAGGCAACTGTCACCGGCGGCAAGAGCATGGCAAGGATGATGAACATCAAGCCTGAGATAAATGTACTAGGAATGACTGTGGATGAGGCAACCTCCCTTGTGGACAGATTCCTTGACGATGCCTTGATGGCTCATTTGCACAAAGTGACCATAATTCACGGCAAAGGCACCGGAGCTCTCCGAAAAGGAATACACCAATTCCTGAAGTCGCAGCCACATGTTAAATCATTTCGACTAGGTGAATTTGGAGAAGGTGACGCAGGAGTCACCATCGTAGAATTATAATAGGAGGTCTATCATATATGGGAAAAAATAATATTCTCATCGTAGACGATGATGAGAACATCGCAGAGCTTATATCTCTCTACCTAAATAAAGAGTGTTACGAGACCGAGATTGCCGCCAGCGGCACTGAGGCTTTGCAGTTATTTGAAGAATATTCCCCTGATCTGGTTCTCCTGGACGTCATGCTGCCAGGAATGGATGGATATCAGGTATGTACAGAGATAAGAAAGACATCGAACACGCCTATCATCATGCTGTCTGCCAAAGGTGAGGTATTTGACAAGGTTCTCGGCCTGAAGATCGGTGCCGACGATTATATTGTAAAACCTTTCGACTCAAATGAGCTGGTTGCAAGAGTTGGCGCACTTCTCAGAAGATCAGCCATGACCGGGGACACACAGAAACAGAACCAGTCTTCCACCTATGATGTCACAAGCGCAGATCATGTCGGAACATTTGTGGAGTACGATGGACTTGTTGTCAACATCTCCAACTATACTGTCACATTTGAGGGACGCAATCTGGAGATGCCGCCAAAGGAACTGGAGATCCTATACTTCCTTGCGAGCAGACCAAACCAAGTATTTACCAGAGAGCAGCTGCTTGACAAGCTGTGGGGATACGAGTACGTAGGTGACACCAGGACAGTAGATGTACATATAAAGAGACTTCGCGAAAAGCTAAACAACAATCACAACTGGAGCATTGCCACAGTATGGGGCATTGGCTACAAGTTCGAATGGAGATCGTAATGAAAAAAACTGCATTTGACAAAATCGTGGTCGGATTTGTAATCCTGGTCGTACTGATATTTGCATTCCTTATGATATCCAATATATCAACGTCCCAGAATTCAGTGCTTGCAGAACGCCAATCCACCATGAAAAAGGAAATTACACTGCTTGCAGACGGATCTATCACCGAATACAGCAACGGCGACATCGACAGCCAAACCTTATACAGTGATCTGCAGCATGCTGCGGATACACTGGATATGGAAATATGGCTCACGGACAGTAAAAGCAACATCATATTCAGATCCGACGAGTCCAGCGGATCAAAGATAAACAGCAAGGCCGATTCACTGAAAAATTATGTGGACAAAGAGGATCTGACATCTGCATTCTGCTACCAGAACACACTAAACGGATATTATTCAAGTGAAACTTTAACAGTTGGGCAGCCGTTATATTATTGGAACAACTACATGGGCACTATTATCCTGACATCCCCCATGACTTTTAAGCATGACATCATGAGTCGTATGTTGTCAACGACATTCGTGCCATTTTTAATCCTCATGCTCATAGCAATGATAGCGCTTATGCTCATGTCCAACAGCCTGTTAAAACCTATACGTGAGATCATCAAGACTTCAAAATCATATGCGCAAGGAAACTTCAATGCACGTGTAAATGTGACCGCCAACAATGAATTTGGAGAGCTGGCAAGATATATGGAGGAGATGGCAGACGAACTCAGCCGTTCTAACGAATACCGGAAATCATTTATCTCCAACATATCCCATGATTTCCGTTCTCCTTTGACGTCCATAAAGGGATACATCGAAGCCATGCTGGATGGAACCATTCCGCTCGAGCGGCACGAAAAATATCTAGGAATAGTGCTTAATGAAGCGCAGCGACTTACCAAGCTGACACAAGGACTTCTGGAACTTAACAACTTCGACTCGTTCGACCTGCAGCTTGACAAATCAAACTTTGATATAAGAGATATAATAACACCTACCGTGAATACATTTGAAAAGAGATGTCAGGACAGAGGAATATTTCTTGACAGCGTATTTTTGACCGACAACACCATTGTGTACGCAGACAGGACCAAGATACAGCAGGTAATATACAATCTGGTAGACAATGCAATCAAATTCACACCGGAAGGTCGACAGATAAGAGTTCAGGTGACAGAAAAGGACAACAAAATCTTTACAAGTGTCAAAGACGAGGGCGTGGGTATTCCCAAAGATGCCCAAAAAAAGGTATTTGAAAGATTCTACAAAACTGACCCAAGCAGGGGAAAGGACAAGACCGGAACCGGACTTGGTCTTGCCATCACCAAGGAGATCATCAAAGCTCACGGCGAGCAGATCACCCTAACATCTGAGGAGGGCGAGGGAAGTGAGTTCGTGTTCTCTCTTCCTAAGGAAAAGGATATGCAGGTTCCTATCAAACCCGTACATGTCCAGCAAACAAAACATCAACCAGAAACGAAGATGTCGTCATCTGACGTTAAAAAAAATGGCAAGTTCAGGATCAAAGACTCATAAATACTAATAAAACATCAAAGCCCGGGTATTACCCAGAGAAAATCTCTGTTGTAGTACCCGGGGCTTTTTAATTCACCTTACATCTCTTTCCATTCTCTGTATTCCATCACCAGTCTTGCCAGTTCCATATATTACATCTTTAAATTTTTTATTGTCCGTCATCTCAAGGACTATTATTAATCATTATATCTGTTATTCATTTCCTTTACAGCCTCACCGATCTGGGTTCGAAGCTCCGTAGGATATATAACCTCCACCGATGTTCCGTACTGCATCGCCCAGTGTGACATGGCCTGACGGCTGCACACAAGTCTTACATACGTCACGGCATCCGTGGTTTCACGGAATCCATCATACTGTCTGGCAATACTCTCATCCACCACATCAAAATTGCTTCCAAACCAGTCCACTATATCTGATATAGCTGACTTCTTCACTCGGAGTATTATCGTAACCGGTTCGTCGGCAAACATGTATATATGCTCTGCCATATGCTTCGGCAGATTGAGACCATGCTCCATGCCCTTGACTTTATCACGGCTTTTAATCGGCTTGTTAACTATCTTAACCTGTGTCATTTTGTCCACACGATAATTTGACAGAGTGTCATACTTATCATAGTTACATACAAGATAATACTTCCCATCATTTGCGACCATCTGATACGGATTGACTATATACGGTTCCTCACGTCGCGGATGAAGTTTCTTGTCCTCCCAATAATTGTTATACACAAATGATATCTGTTTCTTTTCTGAAATAGCGTCATCTATCAAGCCGACATTGTACAGTGTCTGCTGATTGCTTGTATGCTCCAGACCCGGCAGGCTGCTGACATGGGTCATTTTATTTGTGAAATATATATTCGAGAGTCCCGCTATCTTATCGATGAGCTGACTGGCCTGTCCGGCAGGAATAGTCTTTGAGAACAAAATACTGTCTATCATCATTCTGAGTTCGGAATCATCAAATTCATGATTGTAGTACCAGTTTGATGTAAGGATCTCCTTTGTTCCATCCTTTTTGATACGCTCTGTCTCTGTAAATTCTATCTCATATCCATAGTCGATCAGACAGTCAAGATTTGCCTTTACAGATTTTCTGTCAACTGTGATATCATAATCTTCTTTCAGTTTTCTCATGATATCCTTCTGATCCATCGTGTGATCACAATCCGTATAATTCTTCAATATGTCCAGAATACAGATGTTGAGCATCTTCTTTCCGCTGGTAGGATATGCCATGTATCTTCCCCCTTTGTATTATTTTGATGCTTGCAATGTGACACGTCTGGCTTGCGCCAGACGCAACAGCCTATTCCCCCGCAAGTGGGTCCCCCTCTATTGCATGTCCCAATTTAGGCGGTGTAGGTTGCCTGTTTCTTCAAGCCCCGGAAAGTCGTTCTGTCTGAGTGCCTCGTAGAGCACAATCGCCACAGAGTTGCCAAGGTTTAATGAACGGATGTCCGGGAACATCGGGATTCTGATCGCTGTATCCTTATAGTCGACCAGGATCTCCTCCGGTATACCGGCACTCTCCTTGCCAAACATTATGTATGCATCATCCTCAAACCTTACGTCTGTATACTTCTTTCTGGCCTTGGTCGTCGCCATGTATATTTTTGCTCCGGGATTCTTTGCAAGAAAATCCTCGAAGTTCACATATGTTGTCACATCCAGCTTGTCCCAGTAATCAAGCCCGGCACGTTTTAACTGTTTTTCATTGATCTGAAATCCCAGAGGTTCTATGAGATGCAGTCTTGCACCTGCTGCCACACATGTTCTTCCTATATTTCCAGTATTCGCCGGTATCTCCGGCTCGTGTAAAACTATATTTAACATCTTACTCCTCCTATACCAAACATTTACAAATAGCGCGGTGGCGTGAGGAATCTTCTCTCATCATCATGCACCACAACTCTGTCACTACTATCTGTCAAATGTCCAATGACCGCTGCTTCATATCCCACATCATAGAGTGCGTCCGCCAGTTTTTCTCCATCCTGCACTATAAACAGTGCACCGCCGCAGCCGTCTATCATGTATGGATTGTCACCTGTATGTTCACATATCTCTATCGTTTCCTGCAATATAGGAATATCATCATGGCATACCTCAAAACCACACTTCTGTGCATCTCCCATCTCCCAGAGAGCCGCAAACACGCCACCCCTTGATATATCATGAGCGTACACACAGTCGTGTTTCATCGCTATATCAACCTGACCGCCAAGCAACAGCAGGCTTTCCATACGTTCCACAGGGCTCAGATAACTTTTTGAATACCGCTCAAAAAGATCCTTCTGATTATCATAGTAGAGCTGCAAAGTTCCCCCAACACCAGTCTGTCCGCACATAACTATGTCCATACCGGCTGGTCGTTTTAGTCCGCGCAGGTCTGCATCATCACTATGTCCTGCCTGTTTTCCCATCATGGTCACACTGATGACTGGCTCAGACACAGCGGTATTCACCTCGGTATGTCCTGTGACTGTCTCTTAT
>URJU01000058.1 GCA_900548315.1 uncultured Coprococcus sp.
CGTGGGCTCGGAGATGTGTATAAGAGACAGATTTTGCTGAATCATACATTCCGACAGAATACCATGCCACATGTTTTCGCATCTCATGAATACCGGTATACTCGCCCTTAAACTCTATCATAAGCCGAGCGTGCCTAAGTATCATTTCCTTTATCTCATGCGGATCCGGTCTTTCTGGAAGTTTTCCGTGTTCATAATAATACTTCATACCCCTGAATATCCACGGATTTCCTCTGGCTCCTCTGCCTATCATAAAGCCGTCACAACCGGTCTGTTTCCTCATATCTATTATGTCCTGTGGGGTGTTTATATCGCCATTCCCTATTACCGGAATACTACATGCCTGTTTTACCTTCGCGATGACATTCCAGTCCGCATGCCCTTGATAATACTGTTGCCTGGTTCGTCCATGTACAGCCACTGCTGCCGCCCCACTCTCCTGTGCTATATGGGCTATCTCCGGTGCGTTTATATGAGCTGCGTCAAACCCACTTCTTATCTTAATGGTAAGTGGAATATCTATGGCATTAGCCATCTTTTCCACTATCTTTCCAACCAGGATTGGATCCTTCATGAGGGCAGATCCCTCTCCATTATTCACAACCTTAGGAACCGGACATCCCATATTCACATCTATAAAAGAGTATCCATTTCCCTCTATACGTTTTGCCATCTCCGCCATTATCTCCGGATCTGATCCAAAAAGCTGTAGTCCAAACGGTTTTTCTCTGTCGTCCATAACCAGAAGGGGTTTTGTATTCTTATTGTTATAATATATTGCCTTGGCACTCACCATCTCGCTATACAGGATATCACAACCTTGTTCCTTGCATAAAAGACGAAATGGCTGGTCACATACACCAGCCATCGGCGCCAGGATCAATTTATCTCTAAAATCCATAAATATCTCCATTGCTTCTATATATAATATTATGCAGCATCAAAATCTTACGTTGATCTTATCTGCTCATCTTTTTTATTTCTGCTTATCCATGATCAGTCTTAATCCGTGCAGTGTCAGATCTGGATCATATACATCTATACAATCCGTATTCTCGTAGATCATCTTTCCAAGACCACCGGTCGCCACGACCTTTATATTGTCAAGGCCGGATTCCTTTTTCATTCTCCGCACTATATACTCAGTCTGACCTATATATCCCATGCACACGCCTGCCTGCATACTAGATATCGTGTCCTTACACAGTATTGTTTCAGGTACCTTTATCTCTATCTCAGGGAGTTTAGCCGTTCCGGTCCACAGTGCATTCGCTATGAGTCTTATGCCTGGCGATGTGACTTCCGCCTCAAATACGCCGTCCTCGTTTATAAGATCATACGTGGTCGCCGTTCCAAAATCTACAGTTAGTATAGGGCCACCATACATATGGTATGCTGCCACTGCATCCACAATCCTGTCAGCTCCAAGCTGCTTTGGATTTGGAAGTGCAATATTGATACCGGTCCTTATACCAGGTTCCACTATAAGCGGGGTAATTCCAAAGTATTTTTTTATGCCATTCACTAGGGAATGCATTATCTTTGGAACGACCGATGCGATTATAACCTCATCTATAACGTCAGTGGACAACTTTCTCATCCTGAGCCAGTCACACAAAAATACACCATACTCATCTGATGTACGTGCTATTCCCGTGGTCATTCTAAATGTATTTTTAAGTTCCTCCCCATCAAATAATCCGATGGTTATATTTGTATTTCCTGCATCAATAGCAAATAACATGATCCTTTTCCCTTCCTGATCATTAATTTTTAATCACTCTTTTATAAGGCTGTTTATGTCTGCCCCTTGTATAAATATCTTATAGAAAAGTTCCAGACTTTGGAACAACTCTCTTTTTTCATTCTGCAGTTTTTTTACTTTCAGCCCACATCCAATATCATCAAACAAAAGATCGTCATCAAGCGCCCTTGTCTGTATCCTGAGATTGCCTGCATCGTCAAATACAAGCATAAATATTCCACCGACTTCCTGCGTAAATGCTCCACACATGGCATGCAATTCATCCTTTATATCATCCGGAAGTTTTGAAAACTCGTTATTTAGATAAAACTTTTGGTTATATATAGAACTAGCACAGAGCACCAGCGCTCCATCCTCTGTTCTTGTTGAAATATCCATTTTGACTCCTATCCTATGACATCTGCCATATCATACATTCCTGCAGCTTTTCCTTTGAGAAATTTTCCAGCCTCAACTGCCCCCTTTGCAAATACCGACTTTGAATATGCAGTGTGCTTGAACTCTATAACCTCGTCTATTCCTGCAAATATAACCTCGTGCTCTCCCACTATAGTACCGCCTCTAACAGCTGAGATTCCAAGCTCTTTCTTATCTCTCTTCTTTCTTATCTGACTTCTGTCATAAACATATTCATACTGCTCGCCACATGCCTCGTTTATGGAGTCAGCAAGTGCAAGAGCTGTTCCAGACGGTGCATCCACCTTCTGATTATGATGTTTCTCAACTATCTCTATATCATATCCTGCAGGGCTGAATACTTTTGCTGCATCCTTTAACAATTTCATCAGAGTATTTATACCTAGCGACATATTTGCTGACTTGAGTATCGCTACCTTTTCGCTGTAATCTCTAACCTTTGTCAGCTGTGCATCTGAGAGTCCTGTTGTACATAGAACAATTGGAGTCTGTGTTCTCACCCCATAATCAAGCAGCTTATCCACTGCTGCAGCTGCAGCAAAATCTATGATCACATCCGCATGAACGTCACATGCATCTATGTCTGTAAATACCGGGTAACTGTTCTCCCTGTTGTCAACCACATCTATGCCCGCAACGATCTCCGCCTCAGGATCATTCGCAACGATTCCTGTTATAACCTGTCCCATTCTTCCATTACATCCATGCATTATGATCTTTACCATATCTATCCTCCATATATCAGTATTTTATATAATTATTTTCATTTGTTTCTGACATGTACACCATTTTACACATTTGAAGTCTATTGTGCAATGGTTATATATATTTTACGATTGTTTTACTGTTATACTAACCGCTTATTCCCACAACTTAAAATGTCTGCGGTCACTACAGACCGCAGACATTTTGATCGTCAATATAATTTATTTGGATGTTTTATAGTACTCCGTAGTCTTCCATGGCTTTCTTCAATCTCTCCACATTCTGTGTCTCCATCTCTGTAAGCGGCATTCTGAGGGTGCCACCACACATTCCGAGAAGTTCTACTGCCTTCTTGACAGGAATTGGATTGACCTCACAGAACAGAGCATTGCAAAGATCTATAACCTTAAGCTGCAGCTCAAGACTTTCCTGAACATCACCATCCAGATACTTCTGTACCATATCGTGTACATCCTCTGGAATTATGTTAGCTGTAACCGAGATAACACCCTTTCCGCCGAGTGCAAGCAGCGGCACTACCTGATCATCATTTCCTGAATATATATCTATGCATCCTTTTGCAAGGCTTGCAAGCTTTACTACCTGACTTATATTTCCTGATGCCTCCTTTATTCCCACTATGTTCTCCACATTCTGTGCAAGATACACTGCTGTCTCAGGCTGGATATTACATCCCGTACGTGATGGAACATTGTAAAGAATTATCGGAATATTTACAGAATTTGCTACTGCTGTAAAGTGAGCTATAAGACCTTTCTGGGTAGCCTTGTTGTAATACGGTGTAACAACGAGCAATCCGTCAACACCATAGCTCTCTGCCTCGGTTGAGAGATATATTGCTGTAGCTGTACAGTTTGAACCTGTACCTGCTACGACCTTTATTCTGTGATCTGCAAACTCAACACACTTCTTGACACATTCAAGATGTTCCTCATGTGAGAGTGTTGAGGCCTCTCCTGTTGTACCACATATCACTATGGCATCCGTCTTATGTGCCACATGATACTCCACAAGCTCCTTAAGCTTATCATAATCCACATCTCCATTCTCAAGAAATGGTGTTACAAGCGCAACTGCTGAACCGGTAAAAATCGACATATTGTCATCCTCCTTAAAAATAATAGTTGATACAATATAGCATACCGCATAAAAATGGGTTGGCGAAAAGCCAACCCATAAAAATATCTCATTCTTATAAGTAGCTCTCCATCTCTGTATATCGATGACAGTCATACAGCTATTAACTGTACAACCAGCAGTGAACCCCGTGGCAAATCCACAACTTCGGCGGTCAATCCTTTCGGCAGAAATCAATTGCAACCACATGCATCAATCTGCGTAATCATAAATCCCGCGCCTCTACTATATTGTATTCAATTAAACCTTAGATAGTGCTACTATAACATCATAAACCACTTGTGTCAACTATATTATTTCTGACAGAGTTTACTCCAGACATTCCATTTTGCTCACAGACACCTCGTACGCGATCCGGCTCACCACTTGTTCGTTATCAATGCGTTTCTGATACTCTCTGCTCTGGATTCTTCCCCATATAGCCACATGCTCTCCCACCTGAAGTTTTCCCGCAAATCTTGCATTTCTGCCCCAGCATATGCAAGGTATGTAATCACTTTTTCCGTATGCCCTGTTGACCGCAAGCAGAACATCCGCTATCTCTCTTCCAAGAGGTGTCATCCTGTACACAGGAGCCTTACAGATATACCCGTCAAGATATATCTGATTTGGTTTGTTCTCCTCCTCCGTCTCCTCCTCATCCAGCTGCTCGATCTCTCTCACAAAAACAGATAGTATGAGTCGGTTTTTTGTCTCCTCATGCTTATTGTACGATCTAAACTGACCCTTTGCCATGACCTTCTCGCCAATGTGTGACTCATTCACATCGAAGAGTCTGTCCGATACCATAAGTGGAATGATATCATACGCATCGCTCAAACGGCTCACCATAAGATCGACCATATAAAATCCTTCCCCGAATATCTCGTGGCTGAATGTAAATTCTGATGCTATCTCTCCAGCCACCACTACCTGATTGTTGTTCAATGTTTTTTCAGTCATATTTTCTCCCTCCGTTATAACAAACTTTTGCATACTCTAAAAGTTATGCATGAAGTATCAAAAATATGCTGTCTTGTTTAATCTAGTTTTGTCGTGCATTCCTTCGCTGTCTCATAGCCTCATACGACAAAAGAGTTGCCGATATCGCGGCATTCAGTGACTCCACTCGTCCCTCCATCGGAATACGGAGAAGTCTGTCGGCAGTATCCGCCACCTCCGCTGAAAGCCCATTTCCCTCATTGCCTATGAGAAAGGCTATGCGCTTTGCAAACACCGTATCATAGAGATCCTCGCCGTCAAGATGCGCCCCATAGATGACAACATTCTTTTGTTTTAGCGCATCTATAGTATCTGTCAAGTCATCGCTCTGAAAAAACGGAACCCTGAATATCGCCCCCATCGTTGATCTTACAGCCTTAGGATTATATGGATCGCAAGACCCCGGGCCTATCACAACAGCCTTCACACCGGCAGCCTCCGCGCTTCTGAAAATAGTGCCCATATTGCCCGGATCCTGAATCGTATCCAGTATGAGATATGTCTCCTCGTCATCCGTCCCCACTATGTCATTCATATCATAGTGAATACATCTGACAACTGCCATGCAGCCCTGAGGTGTCTTTGTCTGTGACACCCCGGCAAATACACTGTCGCTCATGACCGTGACCTCAGCTGACTTATACAGCTCCTGCAGGTCGTCCTCATCCTGGTATTCCGCATACGCAGATTCCGACATGTATATCTCCTTAACGCTGTCCGCCGGTATCTCTCTGAACATTCTTATCCCCTCCACAATGAATACCGCTCGCTCTCTCCTGAACTTAGAGTCCTTGTTCAGCTTGTTGAGCTTTTTCACTTTTGGATTGCTGTTTGCCGTAATTATCTCAAAAGACCTGTTCAATATTCTATCTCTCCTTCATCTACACTTCTCTTAAAAGTACTCTGTCCTTGCCATATTCCATCTGCAGTGAATAGAGTATTCCCGAATTTTCATCAACGCAGAAACCTCTTCCCATGTTTTTTGCCTGTCTAGTCGCCTTGAGCTGCACATAAACGGGACAGTTTCCCTTATGCTCCTCAAGAAGTGATATAAATTCTGACTCATTTTTTACATAATCATCCATGTCGTCAAAGAGAACCCACAGCTGTTTGTTGCTATGAGAAAGCGTCTTCTTTGCATCCCAGTTCTTCTGAGAGCCAAATGACACCACACCGTTCGCCACATTCTCAAACGCCATCAGGTCGGAAAGAATGAGTTTACTCTCCTTCTCTCCCACATCCGCGCGTCCTCTCACGAACACCCTGTTGTCGACCTTAAGCTGATCTCTGTGTTTCTCAAAATCTCTAGGAAATACCACTATCTCTATCTGCCCCACAAGATCCTCAAGGGTAACATATGCCATGTTCTGGTTCTTTCTTGTAAGTTTAACCGAAACATCCGTTATGATACCCCCGACAATATACAACGCGCCATCCTGGAGTTTTCTGTCTCCATCATCTGTTCCTGATTCATCCAATTCTGCATCATCCTCATCATCCACAGCAAAATCTATAGACTGAGCTGTACAATTTTTCTGCAGCAGTTCAACATACTTTCCAAGCGGATGTCCGGAAATATACACTCCCAGAACTGACTTTTCAAGGGACAGTTTCTCCGTGTCAGGATATTCCTCCACATTAGGATATGGAACTCTCGTACTTGCAGCAAAATCATCTCCCATGATGTCAAACAGAGACATCTGTCCAGATTCGCGGCTTTTTCTCTCCCTGGCAGTCTCCTCGGAAATAGCCGGAAGTGCCATGATCATCTGCTTTCTGTTCGCTCCCATACCGTCAAATGCACCGCTGAGTATAAGTGCCTCCACAGTCTTCTTGTTGGTATCCTTCGATGGCATTCTTGTGAGGAAATCACGCAAGTCTTTAAATTTACCATTTTTCTGTCTTTCCTCCACCACTCTATCAACCACTGCAGCTCCCACGCTCTTTATTCCTGACAGTCCATATCTTATCTTGCCATCACTTATTGAGAATTTTGCAAATCCCTCATTTATATCAGGCGGCAATATCTCAACACTCATCTGCTTGCACACATTTATATACTTAGCAACCTTGCCATTGTTGTCCAGGACAGATGACATGAGCGCAGCCATGAACTCTACCGGATAATAGTATTTCAGATATGCCGTCTGGGCTGCAAGTACCGCATATGCAACCGAATGTGACTTGTTGAACGCATACTCGGCAAACTTCATCATCTCGTCAAATATCTTGTTGGCGACGTCCTCTGATATGCCATTTGCAACACAGCCCGGCACATTAAGCTCATTGTTTCCGTAGACGAAGTTTTTTCGTTCCTTCTCCATCTCCTCAGGTTTTTTCTTTGCCATAGCCCTCCGCACAATATCACTTCTTCCGAGGGTATATCCAGCAAGTTTCATAACGATCTGCATTACCTGTTCCTGATATATGATACAACCATATGTCGGCTCCAATATCTCCTCAAGTTCCGGAGTGTCATACCGTACAAGTTCCCGATTCTCCTTGCCTCTTATATAATCATCTATAAACTGCATTGGTCCCGGTCTGAAAAGTGCCACCCCGGCAATTACATCGTCCAGACTCTGAGGTTTCAGTTTCATCATAAAGTTTTTCATTCCCGGACTTTCAAGCTGGAACATACCTTCTGTCTTGCCCTGTCCCATAAGTCCAAGGATATTAGGGTCATCATAATCTATGTTGTCGATGTCAAGATCTCTGCCTGTGGTCTCCTTTATAAGTTTCACCGTATCCTGTATGACAGTTGCTGTACGAAGCCCTAGGAAGTCCATCTTAAGCATTCCCAAATGCTCCACTGTATTCTTCTCGAACTGTGTGACCACTGTACCCTCGGCCCCCACAGAAAGCGGTGCGTATTCCTCTATCGCCTCTCTGCCGATAACTACTCCTGCCGCATGCATTCCGGCATTTCTCGGAAGTCCTTCAAGTTTCTTGGCTATGTTCACCAGTTTTCTTATCTCATCCGAGCCGTTATACATATCCTGAAAATCCTTACTGGTCTTAAGCGCTATATCAATGGTCATGTCCTTTTCTGCCGGTATTGCTTTTGCAAGGGCATCACACTGAGCATATGGTATATCCATGGCCCTGCCCACATCCCTTATGACGTTTCTCGCGCCCATTGTCTGATATGCGATTATCTGGGTAACACACTCTTCCCCATATTTCTTGACACAATAATCGATAACTTCCTGTCTCCTTATATAACAGAAATCAATATCTATATCTGGCATGGACACTCGCTCGGGGTTCAGAAATCGCTCAAACAGAAGATCATACTGCAACGGTTCTATAGTTGTTATGTCCAGGCAATAAGCCACAACACTTCCAACCGCTGAGCCTCGTCCTGGTCCCACTGCAATGCCATTTGTCTTGGCAAAATGTATAAAATCCCAAACTATAAGGAAATAGTCCACAAAACCCATGCTCTTTATGACGGACAACTCATAGTCTATCCTCTGGCGAACGTCGTATCCCTTTTCACCCTCTTTGAGGTCCTCCGTGTCTTCATACTTTATGCCATACTTCTTATTCATACCGTCATAAACGAGCTTTTCAAGATATTCATCTGCCGTATAACCGTCAGGGACATCAAACTTGGGCACCTTCTGTTCACCAAATACAATCTTTACATTACACCTCTCTGCTATCTTATGAGTGTTCTCCAGTGCATCCGTGGCATATGGAAACAGCTCTGCCATCTCCTCCTTCGACTTGAGATAATATTGCCCGCCGTCGTACCTCATTCTGTTCTCATCCTGAACCTTTCTGTTGGTCTGAATGCAGAGCAGCACATCATGTGCCTCCCAGTCCTCGGCATATATGTAATGCGAGTCATTTGTTACCACCATCGGTATGCCCAGCTCTTTTGAAAGCCTCATGACACCAGCGTTTACTGTAGCCTGATCCGGTATTCCGTGATCCTGCATCTCAAGGAAATAATTATCCTCGCCAAATATATTTCTGTATTTGATCGCAGCATCCCTGGCTCCATCATAGTCGTTCTTTCTCAAATGTGTTGCGACCTCACCTGCCAGACACGCGCTCAGGGCTATTATGCCCTCGTGGTACTTTTCCAATACCTCCATATCTACCCTTGGTTTGTAATAAAATCCTTCCGTAAATCCACGGGTAACTATTTTTGAAAGATTGTGGTATCCCTGATCTGTCTCAGCCAGAAGGACAAGATGATAGTACCTCTCATCCCCCTTTCCAACTTCCCTGTCAAATCTTGATCCTGGACTTACATACACCTCACACCCCAAAATAGGCTTAATTCCCTCGGCAATACAAGCCTCATAGAACTCTATAACACCGTACATCACACCGTGATCCGTTATGGCAAGGGAATCATATCCCAATTCTTTTGCGCGATGTACCAACTCCTTTATCTTTGCTGCCCCATCAAGCAAACTATAGCCTGTATGCACATGCAAATGTGTAAACTCCATACATTATCCTCCCTAAACAACTCTATGTATCCATCTATCTCTTGTTGTGCAGGATATCCCGCCTTATATGGTCAAACGTATAATCTTCACCTTTTTCTGCCAACATCTTCAGCATAGACTCCAGCAGCTCTGCAGATTCCGGGTGAAGAAGATCCCTGGATCTCCCCTTAAGATAATACTCAAGAGGAAATGCATCCGTGTATTTATCACCGTTGTAGTTCTTGCTGGCAGCAACCCTGTCGCAGAACATCTCCACCACATACTTTACCGGCATCTTCATTCCGATAAGCTGTCTGTTGCTCCTGTCAGCGCTGTAATCTATCCAATATTCAAGATGATGCTTGTTTCTTCCCTTGTGGTGCAGCCATGCGCTGGAGTAACCCTTATCCTCCCTCTCAGCATCATTAGGACTTCTGGTGCCCTGATAATATTTTGCACCAACAGAGAATTCCGTCCACGAATACTTTGACAGATCGTGCAGCAGCCCTTGTTTGTATAGACCACAGCGAAAACAATTCTTCATCACCATGCGTTTGTGTCTGTTTATAGTATTTAAATGTTTATACCATTTAGGTGTATCCATATCCAGCCTCCTCAAGAAGTGCTACCAATATAGCAACGAAAGGCTGCCAGCAAACAGTCCCCGTTACGAGGTCCTTTGCAGGCAGCCTTCCATATTTTTAAGCCGAAAAAGGGACTCGAACCCTCGACCCACGCATTACGAATGCGTTGCTCTACCAACTGAGCTATTTCGGCATCTATAAAAATACTGCCAATGACTGATGTTAGAAACACCATATGCCATATAGCGGTATATTTACCAATCCTTTATCAACGAACATATCATCTGTGGAAATTCTAACCGATGTATTATTGTTGTATCTCTGGCGAAACACTCTGGAACTCTGAGCCTTCGTGTGAGGACTCGTCTGTACATCCACCGGGATTACCTCTCCATCACCCTCATACACAAAATCGACCTTTGCGGTAGCTGATGATATCCAGAAGTACAACTCTCCTATACTCTTATTCACATACAGCTCTGCCATCGCATACTGTTCAGCGATAACCCCATCCATCATATCCAGAACGTTGTCTGTATCTATATTCTGAACAAGTATTCCTGCCATCATCCTGAGCAATCCATGATCCAGATGATATAACTCAAATGACTTATCGTCCTTCTGATCTGCAAGTGGTAGAATTCCATTTCTTACCCTGTATACTTGTCTGACAACTCCCATTCGGACTATCTGATCAACCGATGCCTCATACTCTCTGGCACGAGCCTTCGGATCAACATATCCATACATGAACTTCTTGTTCTCCTTGGTAAGCTGGGTAGGTATACTTTTCCAAATCGCCATGACCTTTGAAAGATATCTCTTCGGAGTGGAGTTTATCAGATAATCAGTCATTCTGTCAAGTATAGACTTCAATATTACGTCCACTCTTCTCAAATCTCCTGTCTTATAATACTCCTCAACAGCCTCCGGCATGCCTCCAGTCAAAAAAAATGTCTCAAGCATCGTCTGCACACTATCCCTAACCTCATCAGGCATTGATGTCAGTTTTTGATTCTCTATAAAAGCACAAAGTTTTCTCCCCTTACCTGCCTTAAGGAACTCATCAAAACTCATAGGCATAAGTTCATATACACAGATATCATCACGACACTCCTCTTCCCCTGGCATAGATCCACATATGGTTCCGATCACGCATACCCTGCACTCAGTATTGTATTTTGCATACTCAACCAGATTCTGCAACAATCCGACACAATTCTCCGCGTTATCAAAAATAAGCAATTTATCTTTAAAATCGTACTTGTCAAGTGATGTCGTAAGTTTTGCGTGGAGCTTTTCAGGTCTTCTTTCCTTTGCAGCATACGCTGCAAACCCAGTCTGCTTATTCATATCCACAATCTGTCTCTTATACACATCTGACGCTGCCG
>URJU01000059.1 GCA_900548315.1 uncultured Coprococcus sp.
CATTTAAGATGGAGGAATTTATAGATATGAAGAAGAAGCTTATATTAGTAACATCACCACCAGCATGTGGAAAGACATTTATTTCAAAGCAGGTTGCAAAGGCACTTCACAACTGTGTTTACCTTGATAAGGATACATTGATCGTGCTTTCAAAGCAGATATTTGTGGTTGCCGGACAGGAGTATAATCGTTCTTCGGATTTCTTCCAGAAAGAGATCAGAGATTACGAGTATTACTGTGTTCTTGATCTCGCATTTGAGGCGCTGGATTACAATGATACAGTGCTTATCAATGCACCTTTTACAGAGGAGATCAGAGATGATGAGTACCTTGCAAATCTTCGTGCAAAGCTTGCAGAGAAAGATGCAGAGCTCTTCGTTATCTGGGTTAATACAAGAAAAGATGTATGTCATGAGAGAATGATCAAGAGAGCTTCAGACAGAGATACATGGAAACTTGAGCATTGGGATGAGTACATCAACAGCCAGAACTTCAATCCACCGACAAACATCAAGGATCTTTTCATATTTGAGAATTCGTCAGAAGAGGAATATGAGGATTCGATCAAGAAGGTTGTCAAAGCTGTAAGGGGTTGATCCGACTAGGCGACTGAAGGGATGAATGTTACGATCCCTAAAACACAATAAAATATTATGACAGGAGTAGAGAATATGGCAACAATCAGAAGTTTTAGAGCCTATAGACCGAGACAAGATGTTGCGGGCAGAGTTGCTGCCTTGCCATACGATGTGTATAACCGTCAGGAAGCAGAGATAGAGGTCAAGCGTGAACCATTATCATTTTTGAAAGTGGACAGAGCTGAGACATCCTTTGGACCAGATGTTGATACATATGCTCCATGTGTATATGATAAGGCTGGTCAGCTGCTTCAGGACATGATAGATGATGGAACATATATCATGGAGCGCAGACCAGTCTATTATATTTATGAGCTTATCATGGATGGCAGACATCAGACGGGACTTGTGGCATGTGCGTCTATAGACGATTATATGAATGGGGTTATAAAGAAGCACGAGAATACCCGTGAGGACAAAGAGATAGACAGAATAAAACACGTAGAGGCGTGTGGAGCTCAGACAGGCCCGATATTCCTTGCATACAGATCAATAGACAAGGTTAACGCGATCATAGACAGGGTCAAGGACGGAGAGAAATTATATGGATTTACATCTCCAGACGGAATCACACATAATGTATGGATCATAGATAAACAGAATGACATAGACACGATCAAGGGTGCTTTCGAAAATGTAAATGATATCTATATCGCTGACGGTCATCACAGAGCTGCATCAGCTGTCAAAGCAGGCATCCATATGAGGGAGAAGAATCCGGGATATACAGGAGATGAAGAATTCAACTATTTCCTTTCCGTGCTTTTTCCTCATGATCAGCTCATGATCATGCCATATAATCGAGCTGTAAATGACCTAAATGGACTTAGCAGAGAAGGTTTTATGGACAAAATATCAGAAGTGTTCAATGTAACAGCAAGTGACATTCCTGTTGATCCACAGATTAAGGGACAGGTTGGAATGTACATTGATGGCAGCTGGTACAAATTGGATGTCAAGGATGGTGTGGTGCCGGATGATGTGGTTGGAAGGCTGGATGTGTCGGTGCTCCAAGATAACGTTCTTGCCCCGATCCTCGGTATACAGGATCCAAGAACGGATCAGAGAATAAAATTTATAGGTGGAATCAGAGGACTTTCAGAGCTTGAGAGACTTGTGGATGGAGGAATGGCAGTTGCATTTTCAATGTATCCGACATCCATTACAGAACTGTTCGACATTGCGGATGCCGGACTCCTCATGCCGCCTAAGTCCACATGGTTTGAACCTAAGCTTAGAAGCGGAATTTTTATACATGCCATTGATGGAAGATAGTTCAACAGACAGGAGAAGGATATATGAACATATTTGTATTAAAGTCGGATGAAGTAGCCTCTATAACCAGAGCTACCCATGGTAATCCGCACCACATTCTAGGAATGCATCCGTGCTTGAAGGATTGCTATGTAAATGCATACTTGCCTGGGGTCAGTGCAGTAGCTGTGGTTGATGGAGAACAAGAGTATCCGATGCAGGAGATTGGGACGCAAGGATTCTTTTCTGTAAAGATTACAGATAGAGAACCATTTTCCTACAGACTTAAGGTGACAAGAAAGATATGGGGTGAGTCTGGGGAAGAAGATGAGACAAAGACAGTGTATGATCCGTATTCATTTGAATGCAGTGTGGATCTGTCTATGGTTATGAAGGTAGTGGAAGGTGAAGATGATATAGAGTCGGGATTCCATGTCAAGGAACTGTTTGGTGCGAGAAAGACAGAGGTGGATGGCGTTTCGGGTGTATCATTCTGTATGAATATGCCAGGGGCAGTCCGTGTGAGTGTGGTTGGCGATTTTAACAACTGGGATGGCAGAGTCAATCCTATGAGAAGAATTGACTACACTGATATATATGAACTTTTTATTCCGGGTGATCTTGCGGATACGAGATACAAGTTTGAGGCATTATATAGAGATGGCAACATAGACATATTTGCAGATCCGTATGCAGTTGCCTATGAGGTAGCACCGGGGAATGCCTCGATACTGACTGAGCTGGAATATAAATGGAGCGATGCCGCGTATATGAACAGCAGGAAGAATACTGGAGCTGTAAATATATATGAGGTTCATATGCCTACATGGAAATCCATCGCAGATGAGGGCAGACTCACATATGCGGAATTTGGTAAAGATATAGCTGCATATGCGAAAAATATGGGGTATAACTATATTCAGTTTATGCCGCTTATGGAGTATGGCGATGACAATGGCTGGGGATACGATACTGTAGGAATGTTTGCGCCTACATCACGATATGGAACGCCGGTTGATTTCATGGCGATGGTGGACCATCTTCACAGCAAAGGTATTGGTGTGATCATGGATATGGTGACTGTGGATGATATAGATTGTCTGTCGTATTGGATAGATACCTATCATCTGGATGGAATCAGACTGGAAGATCAGGAAGTTGTAAATGAATTCAGAAATGTCACATGTGATAAGTATTCAGATGTATTGGTTGACCTTGGATGGAACACGGAGGCTGTCACGAGAGTGACGGATTATATGATGATTCCGCCTGCCTCCAGGGGAAGTTTTAAGGATTATACATGTGGCGTAACTTTTAACGAGAGTGACAAGTCTGTCTGGGCGCTCAGCCATGATGAGGTAGCGGGGCAGAGAGGCAGCTATGCAGCCAAGATGCCTGGTGGATATGAGGACAAATATGCTGACCTCAGGGTTTTGTTTGGACTTGTGATGACACTGCCTGGCAGAAAACTTACATTCATGGGACAGGAACTCGGCGGTTTTGGCAGTTTTGATGGCAGGAGCCCTATAGATTGGTCTGTACTTGAATTCGATGCCAACAATTATTTCCAGAAATATATAAAAGAGGTAAATAAGCTGTACAATATAAAGGCTGCTCTGCACGGATGCGGTGACGAAGAAGTTGTTTTCCATGAGGATGGACATGTAATGTCGTTTGTAAGACATGGAAAGACTTCAGCTGATTCTCTGTACATTGTGTGCAATTTTGGACTTAAGGATATTGGCGACTACAGCCTTTCAGTAGCTGATGAAGGAAGGTACAAAGAGGTGTTCTCAAGCGATAACCAGAAGTTTGGAGGAGAGGGCAACAACAACAAGGGGTATAAGACTGCGGAAGATGGAGTGGTGAAAGTGGCTGCGCCGGCTCTGTCGTTTGCTGTATTTGCCCATGTAAAATAAGTACCACAGTATAGATATTTGTTCAGATGAGATGAAGATGTGACGCTGTGCGGGGAAGGCGGTGATGTGGCTGTAATTCCTGTACGGCGTTTTGTCTTAATATATTGAGACGGATGATTGCTTGACAGATAGGAGGAAAAAGATTTTATGATGTTACCGGTGGATTTGTTTAACATGGCAGTCGGTACTGAAACCACTGAAAATGTTGTGGAGGGGGCCGTGAAGGAGGCGACTGATCAGGTGAGTGTCATAGGACAGTATATCCAAAAACTTACAGATTGGTGCATGTCCAAGTTGGGAAGTATAGTGGTAGCTGTCATTTTCGTGGTAGTATGTTTTAGGTTGGTAAAACTGCTGTTAAAGATACTTAGAAAGAGCTTTGAACGCTCAAAGCTTGATGCCAGCGTGGCTGGATTCTTCATATCAGCTGTGAAGATAGTATTAAATGTGCTAATAGTTCTGACGGCAGCCAGCATAGTGGGATTTCAGATCACATCGTTTATAACGATACTCGGTACTGCCGGTGTTACTCTGGGTCTTGCACTTCAGGGGAGTCTGTCAAATCTGGCTGGTGGACTGCTGATACTTATATTAAAGCCATTCAGAGTTGGAGACTATATAGTCGAGAACAACACCCACTGTGAAGGCACGGTTGTTTCAATAGACATTTTTTATACTAGACTTATAACACTGGACAATAAATCGGTGGTTATACCGAATGGCAATATATCCAATACGTCCCTTGTAAATGTGACAGAACACGATATGAGAAGAGTGGAGATACCATTTTCTGTTGCGTATGATTCAGACATGGAGAAGGTTAAGCGAGTTACACTGGGAGTGATAAAGGATGTGGATGGTTATCTTGAGGATGAACAGGTGCTTTTCTATATAGATGAATTTGCAGACAGTGGTATCAATATATATGTAAAATTCTATGCGAAGATAGAGAAGTTCTTTGATGCAAAATGGGATGCGATGTGGAAACTTAAGAAGGCATTTGACGAGAATGGGATAGAGATTCCATTCAGCCAGTTGGATGTGCATATGAAAAAATAAGAATGTCGGCTGCCTGATTTCTTGCAAAAATTATAGCAATCGAGTATAATCATAAGGATGTATTGGCATAAAAGCTGTGCAGCGCAAGCATATGCACGGCCTTAATATAAATTTGTTTAAGGAGTGATTGATATGACAAAGATTGATATTATCTCAGGTTTCCTTGGAGCCGGTAAGACAACATTGATCAAGAAACTTATTGAGCAGGCATTTAAGGGCGAGAAACTGGTCCTTATAGAGAACGAGTTTGGAGAGATTGGAATCGATGGAGGTTTCCTCAAAGATGCCGGTGTTCAGATCACAGAGATGAACTCAGGTTGTATCTGTTGTTCGTTGGTAGGAGATTTCGGTACCGCGCTTAAGCAGGTTATCACAGACTACACACCTGACAGGATCATCATAGAGCCTTCAGGAGTTGGCAAGCTGTCAGATGTCATCAAGGCGGTAAAGGATGTTTCATCTGATCTTGATGTGGAGCTTGACAGTTATACAACAGTTGCGGATGTGTCAAAGGTTAAGATCTACATGAAGAATTTTGGCGAGTTCTTCAACAACCAGATAGAGAGTGCAAATACTATCATTCTGAGCAGAACGCAGACAACTACACAGGACAAGATAGAGAAAGCTGTTGCCATGATCAGAGAGAAGAATGATCATGCAACAATCATCACAACTCCATGGGATGAGCTTGATGGAGCTGCTATCCGAGAGGCTATGCAGAACTATAAGTCTCTTGAGGAGACAATGATGGATGAGGCAAAGAGCGGTCATGATCACGATCATGGAGATGGCTGCACGTGCGGATGCCATGATCATGAGCACGAGCATCATCACGATCATGAGCATGAACACGGAGACGACTGCACATGCGGATGTCACGACCACGACCATGATGACCATGAGCACGATCACGATCATGATCACGAGCATCATCACGATCATGATCACGAGCACCATCACGATCACGGAGATGAGTGTACATGTGGATGTCACGACCATGATCATCACCATCATCATGCAGATGAAGTATTTACAAGCTGGGGCAAGGAGACTCCTCATAAGTACAACGAGGACAAGCTTAGAGAGATTCTTGACACTCTGGCAGATACAGAGAAGTACGGTGTTATTCTCCGTGCAAAGGGTATAGTACCTAGCGATGCAGGTGACTGGCTGTACTTCGATCTTGTACCAGGTGAGTTTGAGATCAGAAAGGGCAAGGCAGATATCACTGGTAAGCTCTGCGTAATAGGAAGCAAGCTGAAGGAAGACGACCTTGCACAGCTGTTCGAGGTATAAATAAGGAGTTAATATGATGGGACGTCAGAATAAAGAGATACCTGTATATGTGTTCATGGGATTCCTCGAGAGCGGCAAGACTACATTTGCCAAAGAGACACTGATGGACAGAGGATTTACAGGCGGAGCAAAGACACTTCTTCTCGTGTGCGAAGATGGAGAGGAAGAGTATGACATTGATGCTCTGAAAAAAGCGAATATATATACAGAGTTTATAGAGGAAGATCAGCTTACTACAGACCATCTGCTCGATCTTCAGGACAAATACAATCCTGAGCAGGTCATGATAGAGTACAATGGTATGTGGAAACTTGATAAGATATTCGAGATAAGAGTGCCAAAGGGATGGACAGTTGTTCAGGTCATCTCATTTGTGAACGCTGAGACATATGACGTGTATTCACAGAACATGAAGGCGACTATGGTAGAGCAGTTCAACAGTGCAGACATGGTCATCTTCAACAGATGCGATGAGAATTCCAAGATTCCTGAGTGGAGGAGATCCATCAAGGCGGTGAACAGAAGAGCGCAGATCATCTTTGAGATGAAGGATGGCTCAGTGGCACCGGAGACAAACGAGCCAGAGGATCTTCCATATGATGTCAGTGCGGATGTGATAGAACTCCCGGATGATGATTTTGGAATCTGGTATGTGGATGCATCTGACATGAAGGAGAGATACGATGGCAAGAAGATACATTTCAAGGCTATGGTATTCAGACCAAAGCAGTATGGAAATAATGCATTTGTTCCGGGACGATTTGCGATGACCTGCTGCGTTGAGGATATCCAGTTTGTCGGATTTAAGTGTTACTATCAGGGCGCAAAGAATCTTGTGGACAGACAGTGGGTCGATGTAACAGCCAAGATAGGATATGAGTATTATCCTGATTTTGACGGCGAAGGACCGGTGCTCACAGCAGAAAAAGTAACGCTGACAAGTGCTCCGAAAGAGGAAGTAGTATATTTTAGCTGATATAGAGTATGAGAGATATAACGATCCCTGCATAAATTAAAATGTATGCAGGGATTTTTTCTGTGTTCGTCTTACGAAAGTGTAAGTTGCGTAATCCTGCAGCAGAAATTATTATTATCATAGTTGGAAAAACTTATATGGAACGGAAGGACATTATATGTTCAGGATGAAATTGTTATGTGTAAGTGCGATAGCACTTGCGATGTTTGTGAATACAGTGCCAACGATGGCTGAAACTGCAAGTGAGCAGACTGGAAGTATGTCTGATATAACAGCGTATGAAAGTGATGCGGACGAATATACTGATGACTATGACGAGACATCAGAGACTGATATCACTGGAAGTACATACGGAAAAATAGAACAGAAGATATTGAAGAAGAATTCGGATATCAGTGTAAGTCTTGATTATGGAATCGATGGATATGCACAGTATGATGCAGGCAGTCAGCTGATATTAAAGATACACAGTGATGTGCCTTTTAGTGGCAAGGTGTCAGTGGTTCCGAGCTATGATGAAGGGTATAACGATCAAAATATCAAGTATTCTCAGATTGTCAGTTTTGATGCTGGAACAGACAATGTTGTAAGATTTTATATAAATGAACTGGGATATGGGAGACTGTTTGTCAGCATGACAAACGATCAGGGCGAGCTGGTGTATTCAGAGAGTGACCTGCTCAGTGTAAATGGATATGAGGTTGTAGCAACTGTTGGCGTTTTGTCAGATGATCTTTCGGCATTTGAAAATCTTGATTATGCCAGAGTAAAAAACCAGGTGGACAGCGTCAACATAAAAAGACTTAATATGTATTCTGATAAATTTCCTGATTCTGTGCAGGGACTTGAGAGTGTGCATTATATGCTCATAGACGACTTCGATACATCTGAATTGTCAAAAAAACAGATATTGGCCGTTCAGGAGTGGGTGCTTGATGGTGGAACACTCATATTGTCTCTTGGGGAAAATGCAGATAAAGTGCTCGGTGGATTTGACAGCGAGTTTATCAGATATGACCTCGCTGGTATAGGTGTTAAAGATGTAAATATATGGTCGGAGAAGGAAAACAATACGGAATTTAACAAAGTGGCTGTTGCTGATATCACTGTCGGCGATGCGCAGCGGAATGATTCAATGGCAGGCCTATATAGCCTTGATTCAGGATATGGCAGAATACTCATACTTCCGTATTCTCTAGGTGATATGGCAAGTGTTGATGCGAATAGTGAACTTCAGCTTGCTGAACTGGTATTAAAAGAGGGATACACAGATAGGATAAACAGTCTTGTACAGGGGGCATTTTACGATAATGCCACGGGGTACGGTGTGACAAATGCGTTGAATTCGAATAAGAAAAAAACAGTTTCTCCAGTGATCCTTCTGATCATCCTTATAATATATCTGATAGTGTGCGGACCAGTGACGTATATAGGGCTTAAAAAACTCAAGAGAAGAGAGTGGATATGGATAGCAGTTCCTGCATGGGCGATCGTAGGAACATTTGCTATATTTATAGTCAGTACAAAGTACAGAGTAACAAATCCTCTGGAACTGACATTTACCTCTGCGGACATAAGTGATGACATCATGAGGCAGAACGTGTACGCATATATAATTGGGTCAAAGGCAGGAGAGTATTCGGTGAGCGTGGATGACACATACAGCAATGTACATGTACTGGGAGATAATTACACAAATTCAACCAATACTCAGAAATTGGACGTGGAGAGGACTGCCAGTGATTCTGGAGTGGAGCTGGATTTCAAAACGCATGTTTCGTTTGGCGGTATGAGTCTTCGGGCAAGCAGCATAACTAAAAATGATATAGGCAAGTTAGACAGTTCTTTAAAACTTTATACAGATGGAATTGAGGGCAGCGTCACCAACAGTACAGTATACGATATGAGTGATGTGGTTGTTATGACAGATGGTTACTATTATTGCCTCGACAGCCTTAAGGCTGGGGAAACTATGGATATCAGCAGAATGCAGAACAGAAAGATGACAAATGGATTATCGATAGACTGCATGAAGAGTTATTATGTGAATAAATATGGCTCGGGATATAGTTATAATGACGATGCAGATGTCATGATGTCAAGAAACTATTATATGATGCTGAGGCTTGGTTCTTATTCCTCAACTCAAACAGGAATGGGAAGGGTTGCAATTTGGGCAACTATAGACCGTGGAGCTGATGTGAGTGTTGACCAACGAGCAGAGAAGTATGGCAGTTATGTTGTCTATGACGTACATACGATGGACTATGAGGATGTGGATGGTGCATATTATAGCAACATATACACCAGAGATATAAATAGAATGGAACAGTCTGACTATGATGAGAATGATCTGATGATGTACTCAGATCAGGTTGATATGGACATCAAATTTCAGAGAGGGGATAACATATTCAGTCTAGTCAGGGAGACAAACAATAAAGACACATCAACTTCAAAAGTTGTCGTGAAGGCGTATAATTTTAAATCTGGCAAGTATGAAGTCATATTTGCAAATGGCATAGCGGAACTGAATGATGAGAGACTGTTGCCGTATATACAGAATGATGAGATGAAACTTAAGTTTATCTCACCTCATCAGGGTGAAGACTATATGGAGACATATCTTCCACGTATAAGTGCAAGAGGGGGTGGACAGTGATGGTAGATATAGTAAATCTTACAAAATACTATGACAGGTTCATGGCTCTTGACAATGTCAATCTGCATATTGAAAAAGGAGAGATCTTTGGGTTTGTAGGACCAAATGGTGCGGGAAAGACGACCACCATGAAGATAATGTGTGGGCTAACCAAGGCAACATCCGGAAAGATCATAATTGATGGCATAAATGTGTTGAAAAAGTCATCTGATATGAGGAGAGTTATAGGATACGTGCCCGACTTTTTCGGGGTATATGACAATTTTAAGGTTATAGAGTATATGGAGTTTTATGGCTCCATGTATGGTATGACCAGGCGTGAATCTGATGCTGCGGCGGAGCGATTACTGGATCTGGTTAATTTGTCAGACAAGCGAGAAGAGTTTGTGGATGTGCTTTCCAGAGGTATGAAACAACGGTTGTGCGTTGCGAGGGCGCTCATACATGATCCAGAACTTCTCGTGCTCGACGAACCAAATTCAGGACTTGACCCTAGAGCAAGAGTGGAGATGAAGGACATAATGAAAAGCCTTCGTGAGCTTGGAAAAACTGTTATCATAAGTTCTCATATACTTCCGGAGCTTTCGGAGATGTGTACTAGTGTAGGCATAATCGATCACGGCAGTATAGTCACCAGTGGGAAAGTGAAAGATGTAATGGCTCGGGGAAATGCGGAGGCTCCGGTCAAGATAAAGGGATATATACTGGGACTCAGCGTGCATGATGCACTGGAACGAATATCGGTAATGATAAGGGAGAGATTCAGTGTTGAGAGGATTGTCGAAAAGAATGGTGAACTGATAGTATATTATCATGGTGACAGGGAGAGTGACGCGGAACTTCTCAGAAGTCTTGTGGACAATGGCGTTCATGTGCATCAGTTTGTCAGAGAAAATGAAAATCTGGAGTCACTGTTCCTTGAGATCACAGGAGGTAGCACTGATGGCAAAAAGAAGATTTATTAATCCTATACTAAAAAAAGATATACTTGTAAATGCCAGAAGTCCCAAGATGATAATAGCGGTGACATTGATAAACTGTCTGTTTGCATTGATAGCAGCCATTGCATTTGCAATGTCGTCTGGATCTGGTTATCAGACATATTACTCTTACATTGTAAAGTTATTTCCAATACTTGGAG
This sequence comes from uncultured Coprococcus sp., assembly GCA_900548315.1. GTDB lineage: Bacteria > Bacillota > Clostridia > Lachnospirales > Lachnospiraceae > Coprococcus. The sequence continues at coordinate 10,946 of URJU01000059.1, forward strand.
GCTGTGAATTGGGAATTATAAGTTTTACCTTGCCTGTCATGACTTCGACATCTATATCTGGTGAAAGAGAGAGACAGACATTGGAGATCATGCTGACAACTCCGGTGAGGTCTTCGTCTATAATATTGGGCAAATTATTATCTGCCATGGCGACAACATTTATGTATGTGGCTGCAACGCTGCCTTTTCTTGCTGTGTCTTTTGTCGTAGGAGGACTTGGATGGAAGTCACTGTTTGAGTTTATAGGTATTGTGTTGTATGTGGACATATATATAGGAAGTTTTGGAATGTTCTACTCATGTGTGCGAAGAACTTCCGTTTCTGCTACTATAGCAACAATCATAACGATCGTGGCAGTGGTGCTCATAACGTCTGTCTCTTATACACATCT
>URJU01000060.1 GCA_900548315.1 uncultured Coprococcus sp.
GAATAAAACTTTATACATGACGGTAAAAGTAAAATAAAAAAATAAAACGCATATTTATACTATCCAAATCACATGCTTGTGTGATATAACTTTATCTATATGATGTGATGATGCATTATCCCACAAATGAGTTATCACATATATTTATGATACGAAAAGAAGATCAGGGAGGATCACAGATGAAGAGCAGTAGGAAAAATCTAATAGCCATTGCCGTGGTAATTCTTATTATTGCGGTTCTTGGAATTGTGTCCATATATGTGGACAAGATTCCGTCACCGTCTACATATGCAACATTCTGGGCACTTGTGCCGTCTGTTGTGGCAATTACTCTGGCACTTATAACCAAAGAAGTGTATAGTTCACTTTTTATAGGAATTGTAATAGGTGGAGTATTTGCATCAGGATTCAGTTTTACGGGAAGTATATCAAATGTATTGCAGAACGGTCTCATAGCACAGCTTTCAGACTCTTATAATGTGGGTATACTCATATTTCTCGTAATACTGGGAACCATAGTTGCCCTTATGAACAAGGCTGGCGGTTCAAAGGCATTTGGAGACTGGGCAGCAACTCATATCAAAACTAGACAGGGTGCACAGCTTTGCACAGTTCTTTTAGGAGTATTGATATTCATTGATGACTATTTTAACTGTCTTACAGTTGGAAGTGTCATGAAACCGGTTACAGACAAGCACAGGATATCAAGGGCCAAGTTTGCATATGTTATAGATGCAACTGCAGCACCTATATGTATCATAGCTCCGGTATCATCGTGGGCTGCAGCTGTTAGTGGATTTGTAAAGGGAGAGGATGGATTTGGTTTGTTTATAAAGGCAATACCATACAACTATTACTCTTTCCTTACTCTTGCCATGATGATAGCAATGATAGTGATGAAGGTAGAGTTTGGTCCTATGGAAAAGCACGAACTGAATGCGCTTAAGGGGGATCTGCTTTCACTTGGAGATGGAAAGAAGACAGTTACAGCTGAGGAAACAGATGCTGTGAACAGCAATGGAAAGGTGATCGATCTTATAATTCCGATCATCTGTCTTGTTGTTTGTTGTGTAATAGGAATGATCTACACAGGCGGATTTTTCAGCGGAGTAGGTTTTGTTGAGGCGTTTTCAAACAGTGATGCTTCAGTTGGACTTGCGATAGGAAGTTTGTTTGGTTTACTCATAACAATTCTGTTATATGTGATAAGAGGTGTCCTTGACTTCAGTAAATGTATGGAGGCCATACCTGAGGGATTCAAGGCGATGGTGCCTGCGATATTGATTCTGACATTTGCATGGACTCTCAAGGGAACTACAGATATGATGGGGGCAAAGGATTTCGTACAGAATGCTATGACATCAGCATCGGGAAGTCTGTTCAGCCTTTTACCGGCAGTTATATTCATAGTTGGATGTCTTATGGCGTTTGCAACTGGAACATCATGGGGTACGTTTGGAATTCTTATTCCTATAGTGTGTGCTGTATTTGAGGGAAAGAACAACGAGCTTATGATCGTGGCAATATCAGCATGTATGGCGGGAGCTGTATGTGGAGATCACTGTTCTCCTATATCAGATACAACAATAATGGCATCTGCAGGAGCTGAATGCAACCATGTAAATCATGTATCAACACAGTTACCATATGCTATAACAGCAGCTATAATGTCATTTGTCTCATATGCAATAGTAGGACCACTCACATACAGATTTCATGTAAAGTGGTTTGTGATGCTGCCTTTATTTATAGCACTTATGATCATACTCGTGTTTGTTCTTAAGGTTATTAAAAAGCAGAATCCTGCAAGCTATGCAAATGCGGATACAAGGGTGGCTGATACCGAGTAGATGATAAATAACAAAAAATACTGATGCTGCAAAAATTTATGATAAATTACAAAAAGCGATTGACTTATGATAGAGTATAAGTTATTATGTGAGAGTAGAGTTTTCATTTATTTGAATCCTCTCTCCCCTCATTATGGTGACCAGGTTCCTCCTGGTCACTTTTTTTGTTCTATTTGGTGAGTTTCCAGAAAGACATTTGGTTTGATAACTGGTCACTTTATATTTGTTAATTTGAGATGATATGTATTATGATATATTCTATATTGGATGGGGGACTATGTGTAGAAAGTATCCACCATCTAAAATGTAGTGATAGGCATACAATAAATATAATAAACTAAAAGGAAAGAGAGTAGATATGCAGGATAACAAGGAGATAAACAAAGAGATTACCAATGAGGAAGTTCAGAGGGCTGCGGGGATAATCAGCAGACTTCTAGGCTACTATAACAGCAAGGTGGTGGGACAGCCCAATCTAGGCTACTCGCTCCTTGTGGCGATGATGACAAATGGACATGTGTTGCTTGAGTCTGTTCCGGGACTTGCTAAGACTACAGCAGCCAGGGTTATGACGGAGGCGGTAAATGGTTCTTTTTCAAGGATACAGTGTACGCCTGATCTGATACCTAGCGATATTATTGGTACTCAGATTTACAATATGGCAACTAACACATTTGAGGACAAGATTGGTCCGGTACACTCAAATTTTGTGCTTTTGGATGAGATAAACAGATCCAGTGCAAAGACTCAGAGTGCCATGCTTGAGGCAATGCAGGAGAGAGAGGTAAGTATAGGCGGAAAGACTTACAAGCTGCCGGATGTGTTTGTGGTTATCGCGACTCAAAATCCGATAGAGTCAGAGGGAACTTACGTGCTTTCTGAGGCACAGCTCGACAGATTCCTACTGAAGGAGACACTTACATATCCTGGCCCTGCTGAGGAGATGGAGATACTCAATAGAGTTGAGGCTGATGTATTTACAGATAATGCGGCGGTTGCGTCTATAGAAGATGTGCTTTATCTGCAGAGTCTCTGCAAGAGGGTGTATATAGATCCTGCCATTAAAAAGTATATTGTAGACATAGTGCAGGCATCCAGAAATACAGACAAATTTATGGATCCAAAACTTTCACAGTATATAGCTATGGGGGCAAGTACAAGAGCAGCTATAGCGTTTATGGAGACAGCAAAGGCAGTGGCACTCATAAATGGCAGACGATATTGTGTTCCAGATGATGTTAAGGCACTTAGGTACTCGGTACTTAGACATAGGATCATGCTGACATTTGCTGCGGTAGCAGATGGTGCGAGAATTGAGAATATAATAGATGCCATCATAGGTGCTGTTAAAACTCCATAACATCAAGATGGCATTTGACGGATATTAAGAGAGATTTTGCTCATAAAGCGAGTAGGTATTAGATATATGAAGATGACATATGTCCCTCGAATACAGGGAAACATGAACGGGTTAAAGACGATATACACGACCAGGGCAACGTCCAGGATCATAGATGGTTCATACAATTCTATATATAAGGGACGGAGTATGAACTTTGACGAGCTCAGAGAGTATGTGGTTGGTGATGATATAAAGGATATAGATTGGAAGGCGTCTGCAAGAAGTCAGAAACTCCTGATAAGACAGTACATAGCTGAGAAGAAACACAATATAATGTTGGTGATGGATGCCAACAGAAGAATGCTTGCAAATGCGAATGAGTCACAGGAGAAAAAGGATATTGCACTTATGGCGGCGGGAACGCTTGCATGTATGGTGAGTGCAAATGGCGATTATGTAAGTGCGACATACTCTGATGCATCGTCTATCCAGCACTTCCCTTTTAAAACAGGGCTTATTAATGTGGAAAATATAATGGCTGCGTATGACCGGGATTCGTCGATGAATAATGGATCAGAACTTGGAGCTGCGCTCGAGTTCATATCAAGGAACATAAGAAGAAGGATGATAATGCTGATCGTGACTGATCTGGAGGGAGTGCATGAACTCTCAGATAGGCTGCTCAGACAGCTCAAGGTAATGCATGATATTTTACTGATATGTGTTGACGATGCGGATATAAAAGGCAAGCGAGTATACAATGTGACATCTGGTGGCTATTTGCCGGATTTTATCTCCGAGGATAGAAAAATAGCCAGAAATGAGAGCAAGCGCAGACAAATGATAGCGGAGGAATGTGCGGATAAGATGAAGTCGGTGGGGATTACCTATCAGACTGTTGATTCGACAGAAGACATGGATGAAAAGATAGCCGGGCTGTTAAACAGACACAGACAGGAGAGTACGGCTGTCTGCAGATAGTATATAAAGGAGATAATATATGGAGAGTTCGGTTAGCCTTCAAGATCCGTTTACATATGCAGTGTGGCCATTGGTGGCAGCCGGCATGGTGGTGCTTGCTGCACTGATATTCTGGTCGGTGGTGTTGGTTCTTAGAAGACGTGCAAATGCCCCTGAAAAGCCAGTGGTCAGAATATTGAGTCCGGAGGACAGGGAGCGGATAAAGAGAAAATATATGGCAGAGATTGATAAAATAGGAGTAGATTTTGACGGCGGAAAGTTGGATATACGACATGCATATCAGAAGATGAGTATGTGTATAAGAAAATTTGTAAATGAGATGACGGGCATAAAGGTTCAGAATTACACATTGCAGGATATAGGTACATTGGGTATCCCAGATCTTTATACCCTTGTGGCAGAGTATTATGCACCGGAATTTGCACGAAGGTCAGAGGGGGATGTCAAAAATTCTCTGGCAAGGACAAGGAGTATGATTGAGAGATGGATCTGAAATACAGATGGATTATATGGGTGGGGATAGTTGTGGCTGTAGCCATGATCGTCAGCCTGTTTATCGGACGTAGAGAGAAAAAAAAGAAATATGATGGCGGCAAAAAGATAGCAGGACCAATATACAGCAGAGATGAGGAGTATTTTAAAAGAAAAGTCAATGTGTATAGGATAGGTCTTGCTATGGTGATCATTGCATGTATATTGTCACTAGTATTTTCATTTTTTATGATGGCAAGACCATATAAAAAAGAACGTGTACAAGATGAGAGGTACTGCAGAGATATAATGCTTTGCATAGACATATCAACATCAGTAGATTATCTGAACGAAAATCTTCTTGAAGAACTCAAAGAAACAGTGGATCAGCTGCATGGGGAGAGATTTGGCATAGTACTTTTCAATACAAGCCCAATATTGCTTTCTCCACTCACCGATGATTATGAATACATCAAAGAAGAACTGGATATGATCGCGAAGTGCCTTAAATACAGAAACTCAGAAAACACCGATGATATGTTCTCAAATGGTATGAGTGACATGTATGAGTGGCTTTACTATGACAGCTATATAACATCAGGAACATTGGTTGGAAATGAGGAGAGAGGTAGTTCGCTTATAGGAGACGGGCTTGCGGCGGCAGCCTGTGATTTCTCTGACAAAGATAAGGACAGAACCAAGATCGTAATATTCTCAACGGACAATGACATACAGGGGAATCCAGTGGCTACATTGGATGAGGCGGCGTCTATATGCAAAAATAGCGGAGTGACGGTGTATGGCGTGGGAACGAAGGAGATGACTCCGGAGAACAGATTATCAATGAAAAAAGCAGTTGAGAGCACGGGAGGACAGTTTTTTCTTGAGGAGGAATCGGGTACATTTGACCAAATCGTCACTTCAATAGAGAAGGTAAGCAAAAATCTCGTTAAGACAAGGACTGTCGTTGAGGAGATACCGAAAGTTGAGATCCCATTTATCGCCATGCTGATAGCATTTGCGGCAATGCTTGGCATAGGCAGGATTATAAAGTTATGATGAACAAGATATAGGCATAAACGTATAGGAATAGGTAGAAGAAATGAGAATCAATCCAATAATACCAATTTGGCTAATGACAATATTGTGTGTAGGCATGCTTTTCCTAAAAAGAAGAAACATGGCGGCGTACATCCGACAGATAATAGCTGTGACGCTTATATTTCTTATAAATCTCAGGATAATGGTTCCGAGTGCAAATGTCAGTACTAATACACAGACACTTGACACTTATGTGTTGTTTGTGGTGGATGATACTATAAGCATGCTCGCAAGGGACTATGATGGGGATACGGAAAGGCTTACGGCAGTAAAAAGGGATTGTAGTCACATAATAGAACAATTAGATGGTGCAAAATTTGCGGTGATAAGCTTTAACAACAATGCAAATCTTGTGGCACCTTACACAGACAACTCGAAATATGCCAATGATGTGATAGACTCCTTATATCCTCTCGATTCATTGTATGCAAGGGGAACATCCATGAACGTGTGCCTTGATGTTATGACGGACACACTGAAGAGGGCAAGAGAGAAAGCCGATGGAAGTGTGGTCGTATTTTTTATAAGTGATGGTGAGATCACAAATGAAGATAGGCTTGAATCGTTCAAAGCGGCTGCAAAATATGTGGACGGTGGGGCTGTGCTTGGATATGGCACCAAGGATGGCGGGAATATGTATGTAAAATCATACTATACCGATCAGGAGGAATTGCTTGAGGATACATCAGCATATCCTAGAAAACCGGCTGTATCCAAAATTGATGAGAACAATCTAAAGAGTATAGCTGATGATTTGAAAGTCTCATATATAAATATGAATGATTCACAGAACATAGATCCAGTGCTGGAAAAGATACAGAGGGAAAGCACAGGTGACAGCAAGACCGGAAAAGTGAATGGGTTTGTGGATATATATTATATATTTGCAGCTTTATTTGCGGTTTTGTTGATGCTTGATTTTGGGGATGTCAGAAGAAAAGCAAGAGAGTTTGCACAGCGAAAGGAATAGAGATACAGAGATGGTCAAAAAGATCGTTACAGGACTTGGCATAGCAGGCTTTGTATGTTTTGTGCTTTTGTCAGTCAATTATATATGTAACCGGCAGGTAATAAGTAACTATAACAAAGGAATATATAAAAACAGTGATGTGAACGAGATACTCGGATTTACGCAGCCTTATGTATATCATTATAATCAGGGGAATATCTATTATAATAATGGTGATTATGAGGGTGCGGAGGAGGAGTACAGATCTGCACTGAAACGCTATCCGGGGGGCGACCGTGACTGCTTGACCAGGATAAATCTGGCACTTTCGATAGTAAAGCAGGTAGACGTTGAGAGTATAACAGAGGATAATCTTGATGATTCGTTGAAACTTCTTGATGATGCTCGGGATATACTTGTGGAAAATGGTTGTGCACACAGGGATGACGAGGATGGGCATAATAAGGATGCCCAGACTTTAAAAGATGAGATAGATGCTTTTGAGGAACAGCTGAAACAGACAGTCTCAGACCAGCAGAAAAATGGCGGACCAGGTAAAAAGGATCAGCCGGATACAAGTAAGGATGAGGACGGTAAGGATGAAAGCGGAGCCTCAGATGATGAGAAGAAGATAAAGGAAAAACTTCAGGAGATTCAGGGCGACAGCCTTAAACAGAGAAACAGCGAGATGGATACCTACGAGACGTACAAAGATGGGTATAGCTTTTATGACGGGCAGACGTGGTGATGCTTAACTGTAATTAAATATAAATATATAACTTGCGAATTGGTATTCATCGGGGTATAATACTGCTAGTTATGGGCATTTATGGCTTGTGGACAATATAAGGAGAAAGAAAAAGCGATGATTAATGAGGAAAAAGTCATATTGATGACGAAAATCGCCATGTATAAAGAGTCCCTTGGAAGGGATGATCTTGAAAAAGGAAAGTATTTTCAGGGCGATTATGTGAAACTTAATTGTCTGAAGACTATTGTTTCATCAACAGTTTTATTTGTAGTGGTTGCGGTCTCATATATTTATTACAATATAGGTTCCATTGTCGAACAGTTGACGGAGCTTGATTACTTAAGCATTGCCGGTAAGATTATAGGAAGTTATGCTGTAGTTTGTCTGGGATTTGCGTTATTTGCCTGGATATTATATACGTACAGATACATGAAGGCAAAGCCAAAGCTCATCAAGTATAATCAAAACCTGAAGAAACTGATTGAATTTTATGAGAATGAAGAGAAGACAAGGGGTTCTGAAAAAAGAAAGAGGAGGGCTAAATAATTATGGCAACACTTCTGTCATTTCGAGATGGAGTAAAGAATTTTTGTAGTAAATATGATAGGTTTGTATCACCACTTTGTAAGTTTATACTTGCAATCGTGATGTTTTGGTCTATAGAACATTTGACTGGATATAACAGCATGTTGAGCAGTTTTGTTGTTGTTCTGGCTGCCGCATTTGTATGTGCATTTCTGTCAGATTCACTTACGCTTGCGATAGGCGGACTGTATGCATGTGCCCAAGTAGCCAGTGCGAGCATTGAATTAGGGATCACATTTGTGATCATATTCGTGATAATGTATTGTGTATACATAAGATTTTTCCCTAAGTCATCATGGGTGATTATGTTCATGCCATTTTTATACATAATCAAGTTTGCGTATTTTATGCCAATACTTGCGGGAATGTTTTTAGGAATCGTGGGAATGATACCTGCTGCATTTGGATGTATATTCTATTTCTTTATGAAGTATACAGGTGATTATATGCAGCTTGCATCGACTACACCTACAGATAATATCGTGGAAGGTTACAAGTACATATTTGAGCATCTTGTGCAGGATAAGACACTTCTTCTCACAATCATAGTATTTGCAGTTGTAATAGTACTGACATACGTAATATACAGAATGTCATTTGCATATTCATGGTATGTTGCTATAGTGACGGGTGGAATAGTGGAGATAGTTTTATTCCTGGTGGGAACACTTTCAATGGAGACAGAGATATCGCTGAGCGGAGCTTTGCTTGGATGTATACTGGCGATATTAGTTGCCATTATTGTACAGTTTTTCAAAACAGTTGTGGATTATTCGAGTGTTGAAAATACGCAGTTTGAGGATGATGAATACTATTATTATGTGAAGGCTGTTCCAAAGGTTGTGAGCGGCAGACAAAAGACCCAAAAGACTCAGACCGGAAGGCAGGAGACAGTCCGTAAGCAGACATCTTCAAGCGCGCAGAAACGCAGTACAGCATCATCACATAGAGGTGAGTCAACTACGGGGACTACAAGATAGATCATATAGACACTGGAGAACATGTGACCTGACAATTGTCAGGTCACATTGATTATACAAGAATAAGTATTATCGGGAAAGGAGGATAAAATGGAAAAAATATCAACATTTATTTCAACCTATTTTGACTGGTTTTATATAACGGTTCCAGGTACCGTGGATATAATTGAGATTCTCATTTTGTCGTTCTTTATCTATAAGATCATGCTCTGGTTCAAGACAAGCAGAGCATGGACTCTTTTAAAGGGAATAGTAATGATCGTCCTGTTTACGGCGATTGCTGCTGTTTTCCAATTCAATACTATATTATACCTTCTGAAGAATGCTTTTAGTGTGGGCATAATAGCGGTTGTCATATTGTTTCAGCCTGAGTTCAGAAGAGGTCTTGAACAGCTCGGAAGAAAGAAACTGATCAATTATATCATCAGGGATGGAGAAGAGGATGGAATATTATCTGAAAAGACGATATATGAGCTTGTTAAGACTGTGCAGGTTCTGTCTGCAAACAGAACTGGTGCACTCATAGTAATAGAAAATGAGGTGGCATTAGGAGAGTATATAGACACAGGTATACCGATAGATGCGGTTGTCACAAATCAGCTGCTCCTCAATATATTTGAACATAATACGCCATTGCACGATGGTGCGGTCATAATCAGAAAAAATCGTGTTGTGTCTGCAACGTGCTATCTGCCGCTCTCGGCAAATGATTCTATAAATAAGGAGTTGGGAACAAGGCACAGAGCCGGTATCGGTATCAGTGAAGTTTCAGACAGTATGACGCTGATAGTTTCGGAGGAGACTGGTTCGATATCCATAGCTCAGGGAGGCGAGCTTTTCAGAAATCTTGACAGTGAGGGCGTGAGAAGACATTTGCAGACGCTGTGCAAGGAGTACAGTGGAAAGCGGTATCACAGAACGTCAGGTGGAGTACGCCCTGTAAAGAAGAGAAGAAAAAGGGTTGTGATAGAGAACAAGAATAAGTCTTCCGGAAAGGAGGCTGACGGCAATGAGAGGTAACGCGGAGAATAATGTGGACATAAAGAAAAATAAACCGAAGATATATTCAAATATTGGTTTAAAAATGCTGTCGGTGGTGTTGGGATTCCTCGTGTGGCTGCTGGTTCTCAATATTGATGACTCGGCGGTGACAAAGACGATAAGCAATATACCTGTGACACTGGTCAATACGGATGCGATAACCAGTCAGAATCAGCTGTTTACTATAACGTCAGGTGACACTGTAGATATAGTGGTAAAGGGGCGAAAGTCGGTTATAAGCAATCTTGATGCCTCAGACTTCAAGGCTACCGCCGATATGTCTAAGATATCAATAACCAATGCCGTGCCAATAACAGTTTCGGCGAACAGTAACAGTATTGCAAAGAAGATAGGCATAACGGTTGTGGACAACGTATTGTCAGTAGAACTGGAGGCAGAGAAATCGGTTTCTGTTCCTGTAAAGGTTGTGACCACAGGCGATGTTGCAAAGGGATATACAGCTGGCAATAGTGTTGCGGCACCGAATCTTATCACAGTCAAGGGACCGTCCAGTGTAGTTTCAAGCATAGACAGAGCAGAGGTAACAGTTGATATAAAGGATGCAAGGGATGATATAACAACTAATTGCACTCCAACACTAGTGACGTCTGATGGGGAAAAGGTATCGGATGATACACTGACCTATGATGAAGTGTCGATTGCGGTGACTGTTCCTGTATATAAGACAAAGAACATTCCTATCAAGATATCTGTGATAGGTGAACCGGCGGAAGGATACGCCGTATCAAAGGTAACATTTGTTCCAGAGACAATAGATATCGGAGGTGATGCATCGGTTATCAAGGACATACAGCAGCTAGAGATCAATGATGTGGATGTGAGCGGATGCACAGAGGATGTGGAGACCACACTTGACATATCAAAGTACCTTCCGGATGGTGTGGTGGTTACAAAGGAAAGTGCATACGTGAATGTGAAGGTTGCCATAGAAAAGACTGTGACAAGAAATATCACGGTCAAGACATCTGATATAAAACTTAACAATAAACAGAACGGTTACAGTTATGAGCTGACAATGAAGGAGAACGGTGTTGCGATAAAGGGAATATCCAGTGCGGTTTCCAAAATCACGGCTAAGAGTTTTAATCTGGTCATAGATGCATCGGAACTTTCCTATGGGGACAATACTGTAACTCTCGACATACCAGATGGCAGCAATTATACAGTGGAGAGTTCTTGTACAGTTACGGTTAAAGTATCGTCAGGACAGTAGATGGTACAGCGATGAC
>URJU01000061.1 GCA_900548315.1 uncultured Coprococcus sp.
CTTATCGTCGGCAGCGTCAGATGTGTATAAGAGACAGATCATATCCTCCATGCGAAGTTTATCTTTAAGTTCAAGGATTATCCTGGACGCACCCTTTGCACCAATGCCATTTGCACGGGTTATAGACTTTACATCCTCCGACACAACTGCAAGTCTAAGCTCATATACTGTCAATGCAGACAATAATGACAATGCTGCTTTGGGACCAACTCCATTCACGCCAAGCAGAACCTTAAACACTTCCAGCTCATCTTTATCATAAAAACCATACAGACTTATCTCATCTTCTCTTACATACATATATGTAAATACTTTAATTTCGGAATGGATAGCCGGAAGTTTGTTCATAAACTGCCCGGATATCATCATGCTGTATCCAATTCCCCCGCACTCCACAACTATACTGTTGTCACTTATATACTCCAAAAAACCCGTAATATATGAGATCATATTTATATTCCTTATCTGTATGCAAATATTATACTTATCGACATTAAATCTTGATAATTATATCACAATATTTCTAGATTGTGAATATTCGATTGCCTTTTTGAGAATACACGGCTAGTATAGTAACCATGAAAGGAGTACTTATGAAAATTTTTGAATACATTGAAGATGATATTGTTGTGGACACCACTTGTATATCTGATACCCCATCCGACATACTCTATTTTGATATTGAGACAACAGGACTCACTGCCAACCGATCTGACCTGTATCTTATCGGAGTTGGATTCTACAGAGAGAATAAATTTCATACACAATTTCTGTTTAACGATGATGGATGCTCAGAATCGGAAATGCTGACAAAATTTGCTGAATATATATCCGCATACAGATACCTGGTATCATACAATGGTGATACCTTCGACATTCCATACATAAAAACTAAAATGCAGCAGTTTGATGTTTATTGTTCTTTCGATGACATCTGTAGTGTAGATATATATAAAACTACAAGAAAGTATAAGAAATTGTTTAATCTAGGTTCCGTGAAACAGATTGATATAGAAGATTTGGTCGGATTCAAAAGGAACAGCTTTATATCAGGAGGAAAACTTATAAACACATATAAAGAATACCTTAACCTGGGGTCTCAAAATCTTCTGAATGACCTGATGACCCATAATCATGATGACGTGCGCGGTCTTATCTCTATAACCGGATTTCTAAATCTGCCGCTTATATACACAGGACTTAGTACAACCAACATAAATGTTTCAGATAATTCTATAGATTTCATATGCACTATTCCCCCTATTCCGTGTAGGATAACATATGCATCCCCAGCTATGCGCATAAATGCAGTTGACAGTCAATTTAGAATATCCGTTCCACTAACCCATGGGACAATGAAATTCTACTTTAAGGATTACAAAAACTACTACTATCTGCCACTTGAGGATATGGCAATACACAAATCTATGGCGGCATATGTTGACAGCTCTCATAAAGAGAAGGCGACAAAGGAAACTGCATACACATCAGCTGAGGGGAGCTTTTTACCTGCTCCGCCATCGGAGAAAAACAATATCTTCTACAACGAGGGATATGACAGCAATAAGTATATCCGATTTTCCGATGATCTTTCCGTAGCAGGTGAAAGTTCAACTCAGTATATTCGTGAAATGATAAAATCTGTCTTCCCCACATCATAAAAATAACCCCGGATAAAACATCCGGGGTTATTTTTATGATGTATATCGAAGACCTTTCGATTACAATTACTCCTCGCTCTCTGCATCCTCATCAGCATAGTCTGACTCACTTGGAACTGGAAGTAAGCTCTTTACGCTGAGACTGATCTTCTTGTCTGCAGCATTGCACTCTACAACCTCTGCCTCTACAACATCGCCAACCTTATATACATCCTCTGGCTTATTGACATGCTCATATGAGATCTGTGATACATGAAGAAGTGCATCAACACCTGGCTCAAGCTCGATAAATGCACCGAAATCTGCCATTCTTGCAACCTTACCTGTAACAACTGTTCCAGGAGCATACTTCTCATCTGCATTAAGCCATGGATTAGTATCATCAAACTTAAGGCTAAGTGCAATCTTCTCTCCATCAATATTCTTGATGAATGCCTTTACCTTATCACCAACTTTGAGAACTGACTTAGGATCCTCAACTCTGCCCCATGACATCTCTGAAATATGAAGAAGTCCATCAGCTCCGCCAAGATCAATGAACGCACCAAAGCTTGTCACGTTCTTAACAACACCCTCTACTGTCATTCCAACTTCGATTCTGTCGAACAGTTCCTTAGCAGCCTCTGCTTTTCTTGCAGCGATAATCTGCTTTCTGTTACCTATAATTCTTCTCTTCTTTGGCTGATACTCTGTAAGAACAAACTCAACGTCCTGATCCATGTACTTGTCAAGATTCTTCTCATATGTATCAGATACAAGGCTTGCAGGGATAAATACTCTTGTCTCATCATACATAACATTGAGTCCACCGCTAACAACCTGTACAACCTTACCTGTAAGGATCTCTCCAGACTCAAGAGCAGCCTCAAGTTTCTCGTTAGCCTTCTCAGCAGCAACTCTCTTATATGAGAGAAGAACTGAACCTTCACCATCGTTTGTCTTTACAACCTTAGCTGTGATAGCATCTCCTACATGTACAAGCTCTGTAAGATCAGTATTTGGTGTGTTTGTGTACTCGTTTCTTGGGATAACACCATCTGACTTATAGCTGATATCAACAATGATCTCATCTGGCTTTACATCAATAACTCTGCCCTCAACTATCTCTCCTGTCTTGATTGAGCCTCTGCTCTCGTCATTCTCTAATAATTCTGCAAAATTCATCTCGTCCATCCTACCATGAACCTCCTTAATAATTTTGTTTGGGGTAGATGCCCCAGCTGTAATACCTACCCTACTAACGGATTCAAAAGTAGTCAAATCCAAATCAACGAGTGTCTGTATATAGTAAGTATTCTCACATTCTTTTTTGCTAATCTCATATAACTTCTGAGTATTAGAACTGTTTCGACCACCTATAACAATCATGGCATCTACCTTCGATGCAATCTCCTGCGCCTCCCTTTGACGCACAGACGTGGCATTACAGATAGTCTTATAAGCAGTAACATTATACAATTTATTTCGAATAATATCAACAACATTATTAAATTTTCTATAATTAAAAGTTGTCTGACTGACTATTGATATATCTTCACTTGTTTTAAAATCTCCGGTGATGCATGATCGTACAAAACTTTCAGCCTCTTCCTCACTCCCGATAACAACCGGTGTGCTTGTACACCAACCCATGATACCTTTTACCTCTGGGTGTTTTCTATCACCGACGATAACTATCGTATGCCCTTTCTCACATTCATCCATAACTATGTTGTGAATCTTTTTTACAAATGGACAGGTTGCATCGATTATCTCGTTATTGTTTTTCTTGAGGATATCGTACACTCTTTTTTCTGCACCATGTGATCTTATGATAACCTTGCTGTTCCTTACCAATCCCAGCTCATCATCATTTTCTATAACTTTGATGCCATGCTTTTTCAGATCACCTACAACTTCCTCATTGTGGATTATCTGACCATATGTGTATACATTCTCCTCATCAGCATGTTCGTATGCTGTATCCACTGCCCTCTGTACACCAAAACAGAATCCAGCAGATTTTGCAAGCAATATCTCCATACTCAAACCATCCTATATTATATACTATATTCTCTCTTTTGCAAGCCTGATGATAGTTTCAGACACCTCATCTATTCCCATATATGAACTGTCGACAAGCACTGCATCATCTGCTCTTTTTAACGGAGCTGTCTTTCTCTCCATATCCTGTTTGTCCCTTGCAGCAATATCTTTTTCTATCTTGTCACGATCAAATCCGGCATCACCTCTAGATATAAGTTCATCATATCTCCTCTGTGCTCTCACAGCTACCGATGCCGTAAGATAGATCTTAAGCTCTGCATCGGGCAGGATGTTTGTTCCTATATCTCGGCCATCCATAACCACATCATTCTTTTTTGCCAGCTCTCTCTGTATGGACAAAAGTTTTTCCCTCACACATGGCAAAGCTGATGATTTAGATGCCATATTTCCCACGATTTCTGTTCTGAGTCGTCCAGTTACATTGACACCGTTGAGATATACCTGCTGCGTTTCATTCTCATATTTGATCTCAACCGAAATATCCCTTATGCACTCCTCTACATCGCCTTCATTTTCCGCCGCAACTTTATTGTCGATGAGATAGACTGCTATGGCTCTGTACATTGCACCTGTATCTACATATATGAATCCAAGTTCTTTTGCAACTTTCTTTGCTATTGTACTCTTGCCCGCTCCTGCTGGTCCATCGATTGCTATATTCATATCCTATTCTCCTTGTATGATACTTCCAATCTATTCTATACTCTCCGCCGCAGAAAGTCCAGCCAGATATCCCGTGGACCATGCGATCTGAAGATTAAAACCACCTGTCAGTGCATCCAGATCAAGTATCTCTCCCGCAAAATAAATCCCCTTTACAATCTTTGATTCCATGGTGGACGGATCTATCTCTTTTACGTTTACTCCACCCTTCGTTATTATCGCCTCATCATAGTCTCGAAGTCCAATGAACGTCAGTTCGAAGTGTTTTAATGTATCAACAAGTGCCTGTCTCTCTTCTTTTGTGACAGAATTCACTTTTTTGTATGGATCTATACCAGTCTTTTGGATAACAGGTTCAATAAGCTTTACTGGCAAAAGATCCCCCAGTGCATTTCTGAAATCCTTATTAACATATTTTTTGAAATCCTTCTGTATCCTAGCATCCAACATCTCTCTGTCCATTGCCGGTTTTAGATCAATATACATTTCTATCTCTTTATCCAGATATTTATGTATATATGCGGATGCCTTGATGACGAGCGGTCCGCTAATTCCAAAATGTGTAAACAACATTTCACCCTGCTCATCAAATATCTTTTTCTTTCCGCAATTTATATGAAGATCCACGTTTTTCAACGAAAGACCCATCATATCACGGCAGCACTGATCTTTTATATTAAATGGAACAAGGGATGGTGACAAAGACTTTATTGTATGTCCACACTTTTCAGCCCATGCATATCCATCACCCGTAGATCCGGTTAGTGGATATGACATACCTCCAGTTGCAATTATAACCGCATCAGCTGATATCTCCCTGTTCCTTTTATTTCCGTTTTCTTTTACGACAACTCCCGATACACCATATTCTGTAAGTATGATTTCTACAACCCTGGCATTTGTGATTAGGTGTATGTTCTTATTTCTGTTGATAAGAGTCTTAAATGCACCTATTACGTCAGATGAATGATCGCTGACAGGAAAAACTCTTCCTCCACGCTCAATTTTCAATGGGCATGCCGCTTTTTCCAACAGATCCATCACCATATTGTTGTCAAATGTATAAAAAGAGCTGTACATAAACTTGCTGTTTGTCACTACAGAGTCAAAAAATGCCTCTGCGTCACCAGCGTTGGTAACATTGCATCTTCCTTTGCCTGTGATAAACAGTTTTTTCCCAACTCTGTCATTTTTCTCAAGAAGAATTACCTCTGATGTCTTACCAGCAGTTATTGCCGCCATCATTCCTGCAGCTCCAGCTCCTATGACCACTATTTTTTTCGCCATATTCTCTCCGATTTATCCTAAATTAATATACAATACAAAGAGACAGAGACCCCAACAATCTGAGGAGCTCTGCCTCTTTATTTGAAACATCAGGTGAAACCTGATCGCTTGTTCACACTATATCATGCATCAAGCATTTTTATTACTTTGTCAATCCTTATACAGGATAAGCTGTGCTCTCCTTGTCGACAAGTGTTACATCAACTTTTTTCTGCTGAGCCTCTCTGTACTTGAAGAAGTCAGTAGCAACCTGTGGGAACAGTGCATATGTGAGCACGTCCTCATCCTGCTGCTTGTACTGGATCATCTCCTTCTCAATCTTGTCAAGCTCATTCTCAAGAAGATCAGCTGGACGGCATGTAATCTGCTCCTCATCGCCGATAACCTTCTTCTTAACCTCTGGATCAACAGGCTTTACTGACTGGCCATACTCGCCACGTACAAGCGCCTTTGACTCCTTTGTACACATCTTGTATCTCTCGCCTGTTACAACGTTGAGAACTGCCTGTGTACCAACAATCTGGCTTGAAGGTGTAACAAGAGGTGGCTCGCCATAGTCCTTACGAACTCTTGGAACTTCCTCAAGAACTGCCTCGAATTTATCCTCTGCACCCATCTCCTTGAGCTGTGATACGAGGTTTGAAAGCATTCCACCAGGTACCTGGTAGAGAAGTGTCTTAACATTAACACCGAGAACCTTTGGATTTAAGAGTCCACTTGCGATCCACTCTTCTCTGAGCGGTCTGAAGTAGTCTGCGATCTCAGCGAGAAGTTTCTGATCAAGACCTGGATCAAACTCTGTTCCCTCAAACGTCTTGGCCATAACCTCTGTTGCAGGCTGTGATGTACCAAGCGCAAGAGGTGAGATTGCTGTATCGATGACATCACATCCAGCCTCTACAGCCTTAAGGTATGTCATTGAAGCAACACCTGATGTGTAATGTGTATGAAGCTGGATTGGAAGGCTTGAACCATCCTTGAGTGCATGTACAAGCTCTGTAGCCTTATTTGGAACAAGAAGTCCGGCCATATCCTTGATACAGATTGAATCTGCTCCCATATCCTCGATTCTCTTTGCCATATCCTTCCAGTAATCCAGAGTATATGCATCACCGAGTGTATATGAAAGAGCTACCTGGGCATGTCCGCCCTCTTTGTTACAAGCCTTAACTGATGTCTGAAGGTTTCTAAGATCGTTCAGACAGTCAAATATTCTGATGATATCAATACCATTTGCGATTGACTTCTGTACGAAATACTCTACAACATCATCTGCATAATGACGGTATCCGAGGATATTCTGTCCTCTGAAGAGCATCTGAAGTTTTGTATTCTTGAATCCATCTCTGAGCTTTCTAAGTCTCTCCCATGGATCCTCCTTAAGGAATCTGAGTGATGCATCAAATGTTGCACCGCCCCAGCACTCTACTGAGTGATAACCAACCTTATCCATCTTGTCGATGATAGGAAGCATCTGCTCTGTTGTCATACGAGTAGCTATAAGTGACTGATGCGCATCACGCAGTACAGTTTCCGTAATCTTTATCGGTTTCTTATCTGCCATTTTATCGTCCTCCTATATAATTTCATTGCCTAAATTCTTAATTAAATTCCAAATATTGCAAGGAATGTACCAGCTGCTACGGCTGTACCGATAACACCTGCAACATTTGGTCCCATAGCATTCATCAGAAGGAAGTTTGTAGGATCATACTGTGATCCAACCTTCTGTGATACTCTGGCTGCCATTGGAACGGCTGATACACCAGCAGAACCGATAAGCGGATTAACCTTGCCCTTTGTCGCCCAACACATAAGCTTACCGAAGAGAACTCCGGCTGCTGTACCAACTGCGAATGCGACAAGACCAAGAAATACTATCTTAAGTGTACTCATCTTGAGGAATGCCTCTGCACTTGTAGATGCACCTACCGAAGTACCAAGTAATATAACTACGATATACATAAGAGCGTTTGAAGCTGTCTCTGTGAGCTGCTTTACAACGCCGCACTCTCTGAAGAGGTTACCAAGCATCAGCATACCTACAAGCGGTGCTGTTGTTGGAAGGATAAGAACTACCACAAGTGTAACAATGATAGGGAAGAGTATCTTCTCAATCTTGGTTACAGGTCTGAGCTGTGGCATTCTTACAAGTCTCTCCTTCTTTGTTGTGAGAGCCTTCATGATAGGTGGCTGTATAACAGGTACAAGTGACATATATGAATATGCTGCAACTGCTATAGGTCCGAGAAGTGTTCCACCCATGCCGAGCTTACCGGCAAGGTAGATAGATG
This sequence comes from uncultured Coprococcus sp., assembly GCA_900548315.1. GTDB lineage: Bacteria > Bacillota > Clostridia > Lachnospirales > Lachnospiraceae > Coprococcus. Next base: position 7,952 of record URJU01000061.1, read on the forward strand.
TAGGTCCATCAGCACCACCTATGATCGATATAGCTGCAGCCTCTTTACCATTGAATCCCATAAGGAATGCAAGGAAGTAAGCTGTATAAATACCGAACTGAGCTGCTGCGCCGAGCAGGAAACTCTTCGGATTCGCGATAAGCGGACCGAAGTCTGTCATAGCACCGACACCCATGAATATAAGTGAAGGTAAAATACTCCACTCGTCAAGCATGTAAAAATAATGTAACAAGCCGCCCTCTGCCATAATATCTGGGAACATGTTTACAAGAAACATACCAAATGAGATAGGGACAAGAAGAAGTGGCTCAAAGCCCTTTCCGATCGCAAGGTACATGAATACGAACGCTATAAGGATCATAACGTAGTTCTTCCAGTCAAGACTTGCAAAACCGGTCTGATTAGCTAAATTTGTCAAAACGTCAACTATTGTGCTGCCCATTTAGTTGTTTCCTCCTATAAGATTTATTAGAATCATTTCATGATTCATTGTACAGTTCATCTAATCAAGCAATTAGTTGAGTGTTGCAAGTGTATCACCTGACTCAACACTAGCGCCTACTGTAACATCAATGCTTGCGATTGTACCATCTTCTGGAGCAACAACTTCATTTTCCATCTTCATAGCCTCAAGGATAAGGATAACCTGACCCTTCTTTACTGAATCGCCGACATTAGCTTTAACTGCAAGAATCTTACCAGGCATAGGTGATGAAACCTTGATACTTCCGGCTCCACCTGCTGGTGCTGCCTTTGCTGGTGCTGGTGCAGGCGCTGCTGCAGCTGGTGCTGCTACAGGAGCTGCTGCAACTGGTGCCACGCCGCCTGATAACTCTTCAACTGATACATCGTATGATGTGCCATTAACTGTAATTCTATAATTCTTCATAACAATTATCCTCCTATTATTATCTCTTATTCTTCTTTCTAGGTCTTACAACCAGTTTGTCATTACTTGGGTAGTTTACACGTATTCTTGTCTTTCCACCCTGTGCTGCCATAACTGCTGCTGATATAACTGCGACAAGCTCGCTATCGTCCATAACACTCTCGCCTGTAGATGTGTTTACTATATCCACTATTCCAGCTGGTGCTGATGCGCTGCTTGCATTTGAGTCTCCTTCTGTTGTAGAAACGCTTGAATCCTTCTCAGCAAGTTTCTTTGCCTTCTCAGCCTTTCTCTTCTCTCTTGTCTCCTTGTCCAAAAGAGCTGGAACATACTTGAGAAGGGATATTATGAATGAGATGAAGATAAGTGCTATAAATACAATTCCCATACCAATAAGGGTATTTGCTCCTGCATCTTTCATCTTATCCGCCATTGTCTGATTTGCAGCGACCTCAAACTCCGAAACCTTGTATGGATATATTCCATTAGACATCAGTGTCTGATCTGCCTGTTCTTCAGTGTACTCACTCTGGTTTACCAGAGAATACTTTCTGTATTCATATTCAACCGAGTTGTCTACAAATGTAGCCTTTACAATAGCCTCTTTGTCTGTACACTTTGCATATACAGTGACTGTTACCTTATCATCAACCTCTTCGACTTTAGAGTCTGATGTAAATTCAACAAATTTACCATAATCCTTATTCAGTGTGGCAAATACCTTTATAGCATTGATTGTTGTCTCATCAAGTCCTGCTTTTTCTCCCTCTTCAACAGCATAATTATACATCTCGTCAACAGCGGCAATATTCATATAATACTGTGCCTGATCTTTTACTGTCTGAACAAGAGTGTCGCCATCATACTTGAATTCAACCTTCTTTTCTGAAGAAGAACAGCCGACAAGTGCAAATGTAACAGCTAACATAGAAACTATTAATAATAATCTTTTCTTTATTATCTTTCCCATTAAGTTGTCACTCCTTTATATTGTTCCATGCTTCTTGTATGGCTTATCCTCACTCTTTGAAAAAAGCATGTCGAACGCTGCGATAACTCTCTTTCTTGTAGCATCTGGCTCGATGATATCATCAACGTAACCTCTCTTAGCTGCTGAAAGTGCTCCTGACAGAGCCTCTGTGTATTCAGCCTTCTTATCCTTTATGAATACTGTCTTATCGCTTGCTGCTGCTATCTCGTCCTCGTACATGATCTTTACAGCCATTTCTGGATCCATTGTTCCGATCACTGAGTTTGGCCAAGCATATACCATGTCAGCACCGATTGCCTTTGAACACATTGCTGTGTAAGCTGTACCATACGCCTTATCGAGCATAACTGTTACCTTTGGAACTGTTGCGTTTGCGTAAGCGTATACAAGTTTTGCAACTGCCTTTGATATAGTCTTCTCTTCCTTTACTGTAGCCTCAAAGCCCTTGATATTTACAAGTGTAAGTACAGGGATATTGAATGCATCACAGAACTTTACGAAATCCTCAGCCTTGTAAGCACCAGCAGTTGTCATTACATCCTTCTGGTTTCCTACAACTCCGACTGTCTCGCCATCTAATCTGATAAATGATGTCACAACATCCTCAGCAAAATCCTTCTTAAGTTCAAATACAAATTCGTCATCTGTGATATCTGCTATAACAGCCTTGACATCATCAGCCTTGGATGCAAGATCAGGAATGATTCTGTTCACATCATCCTCACATACTGCGCCATCACCAGATTCCTCATTGTTTGCTGGAAGAAGTTCTACCAGTGTTCTGATGGCACCAATAACCTCTGACTCTGTGTCATATACTGCATCAACATTTGCTGTATTCTCAGCCACATACTCTGCTGCAGCTGTATCAAGTTTCTCTGCACGATTCTCATCCAGTGTATTTGGACTGTTCACAAAAAGCTTTGAACCTTCCTTTGTCATGAATGTGAAATCTGTAAGATTTGGAATAATCGCTGCACCGCCGCCACATGTACCAAATACTGCGGTAATCTGTGGAATCACGCCTGATGCAAGTGTCTGCTTGAGATAAACCTCACCAAATGCATTGAGAGCGTCTGTTGCCTCCTGAAGTCTGAGTCCTGCACAATCGATCAGCCCGATCACAGGTGCTCCCATCTTCATAGCCATATCGTAAAGGTTTGCGATCTTCTTTGCATGCATCTCGCCTATTGATCCGCCGAGCACCTTTGCGTCCTGGCTGTAAACATAAACTAAATTGCCATTGATATCTCCATATCCTGTCTCTTATACACATCTCCGAGCCCACGAGACGCGTAGTAATC
>URJU01000062.1 GCA_900548315.1 uncultured Coprococcus sp.
CGAGATTACTACGCGTCTCGTGGGCTCGGAGATGTGTATAAGAGACAGATCAAGCAGAAAGGATTAGACAAATGAAAAACATCATATTTGATATAGGCATGGTTCTCATCGATTTCCACTGGAGGACTACAATGCAAAAACTTGGAATACCCGAAAATGTTATAGATACTCTGGATCGCAACATGGTAAATCATCCACTATGGAACCATTTTGATCTCGATGACATCCCGGAATCAGAGCTCATACAAAAATTCAAGGAACTGAGCCCGGAATGCAGTGAATATATAGATCTGTTCATGAACAATCTGGATGACGTGGTCGACATGTTCCCGGATGCGGACAAATGGCTCAAATCACTGAAAAACAGAGGATATCACGTATACCTGCTGTCCAACTATCCGAGAAGGCTGTTCGCACTTCACACTCCGCGATTCCACTTTCTTCCTTATACAGACGGAAGAGTCGTGTCATACGAGTGCCACATAACCAAACCAGACGAGAGAATTTACCAGCGTCTGTGCAGCAAATACAACCTCATCCCGGAGGAATGTATATTCCTCGATGACAGACAGGCAAATCTTGATGCAGCATCAAAGCTTGGTTTCAACACTCTACTCGTCACTGACCCTATAGCTGTCAGAACAAAACTCAAGAGCATCCTTGAGAAGGAGAATATATGAGTCGAAACGAACCAACAGATAACACGCGAAGTAACGATAAAACACTCCGCAGCAAAAGTACTGTAAAACGTGGGAATTCTCTCTGGCGCCCGGTATTCTTCTCCGCTGCTTTTATATACATGGAGCTGCTGTTTCACATAGCCATTTACCATGGTATAGACAGCAATATACTGCATCCGCTGACATTTGCCATTGCATGCGGTCTCACTCTGTCCGCGCTGACATCATTTTGGCACAGAATTGCAAATGCCATCACAGCGTATACCATATGGGGAATTTTCACTGTCTACTATATAGCCCAGTTTGTGTACTATAAGATCTTCAGGACTTTCCTTAGTCTGGTCTCCATCGGAGGTGCCCATGATGCCATGAATTTTAAGTCTGTCCTGTTCGCCACTCTGGGGGCTAACTGGTACGTGATACTGCTCTTCCTGCTCCCACTTATCTGTCTCGTATTGCTAAACAGATTAAAGTTCACTTTTGACAGAGGCTGTATCGGCGAGAGCAACGGTGTACTTAAGGGCGTCATTGTACCGACCGCATCATCCGCAGTCATGTGGATCACAGCCATATGTCTTCTGGCGGTGCACGGAACCGGAGCATACACTCCTTACTCCCTTTTCCACGGCCGCTACGTGCTTGAGCTGTCTATGAACAAACTGGGAGTCATCATGACCACCGGCAGGGACTGCACAGTTATGATAACCAAGAGCAACTCTGACAAGACATTTGAGCTTGCAGAATCTGCTCTGGACATACAGGGCAGGTCAAACAGTATGTCATCACTATCAAGCGATAAAGAAAACCAGAACAGCAAGTCATCCGGCAACGAGTCTTCGAACAGTGCATCCGACTCAAACAGCACCGAATCGTCAGAGCCTCAGTATGTGCCTCAGATAGATGAGAATGTCAACCTCACCCAGCTCTATAACTCCACCGATGACGATGAGTTAAAGAGCATCACAGCATATTTTTCAGGAGTGCAGCCGACCTACACTGACGAATACACCGGCATGTTCAAGGACTACAATGTGGTATTTGTCACGGCTGAGAGCCTCAGCACCTACGGTATATCCAAGGAGGCAACCCCTACTCTGTACAAGATATACCATGAGGGATTTGAATTTACCAACTTCTACAATCCACTTTGGTATCACAGCACAATAGACGGCGAATTTGCCAACTGTCTCAGTCAGTACCCAGCATCCTCCAAATGGAGCTTTGAGGAATCCGCAGACACATATCAGCCTTATGCTCTGGGCAATATTTTGAACAGCCAGGGATACAAGAGCTACGGCTATCACGACTTTGATGCCACATATTACGACAGAACCAGCACCCATCCGAATATGGGATACACCACCTTCAAGGCCATCGGGGCGGGGCTGGACATCCCGGATCACGTCATGTACTCAGATCTGGAATGCATCGAGGCTGTGTACAATGATTTCATAGATGACGACCATTTCAATATGTACCTTATGAGTTTTTCAGGACATCTGCCATACAACTATGACAATCAGTACATATGTCAGAAGAATCGTGAGGAAGCCGAATCACTTCTCTCCGGCAAGGGCTACTCGGATGAGGCGGTCGCCTATGTCGCAGCCCAGATGGAGCTTGACAAGGCACTGGAATACCTCATGAACAAGCTTGAGGAGGCAGGGAAACTCGACAACACCCTGTTCATAGTCGCACCTGATCACTACCCTTATGGGCTGAGTGACGGCGTGTACAATGAGCTTGCCGGCAAGGACATAGAGGATGACGACTTTGAACTGCACCGAAACCAGTTCGGAATATGGTGTTCATCCATGGAAAAGCCTGTTGTCATAGATAAGCTCTGTGCCAGCATAGATATCCTCCCAACCGTCCTGAACCTTCTCGGAGCAGATTTTGATTCAAGACTGCTTGCCGGGCGCAACATACTGTCAGACTCAGATGAACTTGTGATATTTGCCGACCAGAGCTTTATAACCGACAAGATAAAATACGATGCAGCGACCGGAGAGACCACATACCTCGTGCCTGAATCTCAGGTGCCGGATGGCTATCTGGATTCCATGATAGCCGAGGTCGAAAACAGACTGTACATATCTGACGAAGTCATCGGCACTGACTACTTTTCATTTGTGTACGGAAAGTCCTCTGACAGATAAACCAGAACACCAGGGCTGTGACGCCAGACAATATATCCGCGGCAGCCTGAACTACAGCCACACCATGTTCGCCATACCAGACTGGCAGCAGCCATATGAGGGGAATAAAGAAGATTCCCTGTCTCAGGGCGGATATGAGTGTGGCTTTTCCATATACTCCCAGAGCCTGATAGTACATTCCCATCACAAGACACACCGCCGAAAACGGCATAGATACAGCATGCGCTCTCAGGGAAAGAGCCGCAAGTCCGGCATCTTCCATAAACACTCCGCACAGTCTGTCCGCCCACAGATATGACACGGCTCCCATCATCACCATGAACACCACCGAAGTCACCATGGTAAAATTCAGGGATATTTTGACTCTTCTGTACATCCTGGCTCCATACGCGAATCCGCACACAGGTGCAAATCCCTGCCCGTATCCCACAAGAACGGCAAATACGACCGCAAATATCTTATTTGCCACAGTTATATTGGCAAGCACTGTGTCCCCATACCGCTGGCATCTCCGGCTCAACAAAACAGCGGCAACACACATAAGCCCCTGTCTGAGAAATGAAGGCATACCGATCCTGACGATCTGCACTGCACCCTTGAATTTCCACAGATCACCTATGTGCAGCCTGACCACACTGAATCTGGCCCTGACGCACGCATACATGATAACCAGACTCACCGCCTGCCCGGCAAATGTGGCGATTCCCGCAGATCCTATCCCAAATCCCAGTACCTTTATAAGAACATAATCCAGTACAGCATTTGTCACGCCTCCGGCAACTATTCCCATAAGTGCAAGGTACGGCTGCCCCTCCGCTCTCAGAGCATTGTTGAGCACATATGCTCCGCACATCACCGGCGCGCCCATCATAATATATATTCCATACTGCTCCGCCAATTCCTGACTCGTGTCCGTCGCTCCAAGCAGACTTACAATTTCTGATCTGAATATGCCAAATACCACAGCCAAGACTACCCCTGACACCACACCACCCGCAAGCGCCGTCGCCAGAGTCTGCTCTGCCGCCATTTTATTCTGCTGCCCGAGGAGCCTTGCGATCTCGCTGCCCGCACCCATCCCCCAGGTATAACCTACAGCCTGGATAAGTGCCATGACTGAGAACATGAGCCCCACCGCCGCAACAGCAGACTCGCCGAGATCCGCCACAAAATAAGTGGCTACGATATTGTACGTGGTCGCCACGAGCATAGTGATGACCGTTGACACCGAGAGCGATAAAATAAGAGAAGGCACCGGAGTCTCAGCCATTTTGCTCTGATTCTCCTGTGCCTTCTTTTGTGTATATACGCTATCGGGGATCTCCATCCCAGAGAGTATAAGTGCGTTATATTTATCGTTCTTCCTCTGTGACAGCTGTCTGTTTCTCTGCCTGTCCATGTGCGTCTTCCCTGCTTTCCCTGAGAAATTCTTTCACCTGTTGTAATTTCTCTTTTGCATCATATACACCCAGCTCATACATAGCCTCAATCATCTCCGGTTTCTTCTCAAGTCTTGATATCTCTATAGTCTGACTCGGTCTGATTATCAGAGTGTCCCCCTGCTTTTCAAGCTCCTCCAGCTTATCCAGAGTCTTATTATAGTACAAATGCCTCATATGGCACCTTCTGACAAATTCCGGATATTCCCTGTATCTCCCTGCTTCCAGCCTGAGCATCCTGTCCGGACCTTTTCTGTAACCCTCAGGTCTTGTGAGAATCACTATATTTCTTCTATAGCCCATTCTTCTGAACGCAAATATCGGGATGCTGTCCGACACTCCGCCGTCAAGCAGCTTCATCCCATCGACCTCTACCGTATTGGATATAAGTGGCAGCGATGCCGATGCCCTGACTTTATTCACATCCGCGGGGTTACGCATATCTGTGCACTCGAGATACTCGGCCTCGCCTGTCTCAAGATTGGAACAGCCAACATAGAATCTGGTTGGATTTGCCACAAATGCGTCATAATCCAGAGGATCCAATCTCTCTGGGATATCATGGTAGCAGAACTGCTCGCCACATATATCTCCCGTTGTTATGAGTGAATACATACTCATGTAATGCTTGTTATTCCTGTACTTCATATTGTATCTCATATTTCGGCCTCTCTGTCTTGTCACATAGGAGAGTCCATGTATCGCCCCGGCAGACACACCGATCACACCGTCCACCTCTATATCATTATCCATAAAAACGTCCAGAACACCTGCGGTATATATACCTCTCTGTCCTCCGCCCTCAAGTACCAATCCTGTCTTCGCCATACGCTCTCCATTCTTCCGCCGCCCGGCGGTATTAACATCAACTGAACTGCCATTTTATTTTCTGCATCAATTATCGTATATGCCGTTAAATACCCTGAGACTCCGCTCCAGGATACCATTCATATGTGCTATAGCCGTTCCATAATTTGTCATAGGAACTCCCTGCTGCTGCGCCATTTGCTGCCTGTTCTTCATCTCTCTCTCATTTAGCATGCACCCTCCGCAGTGAATGATCAGATCATATCCTGTCAGATCATCCGGGAACTCCGTTCCACTGACAAATGTAAACTCAGGCTCAAGCCGCGTGTAGTTTCTTATCCATCCCGGAAGCTTGACCGTTCCTATGTCATCACATTGTCTATGATGGGTGCAGCCCTCGGCTATGAGTATCTTGGGAATATCTCTTTTCGTATCTGCATATCTTTCTATGCCGCCTTCATCTCTCAGCTCGTCCAGAACATGTGCCCCAAAAACCGCCGTTTCAAGCTGTCCCTTGAACCTCGCCATAAGTATTGAAAATGACGTCATATAGATGTCTTCAGGCACTATCTTCATTACCTTTCCAAATGCCTGGGAATCCGTTATGACCATCGATACCTGACTGCCAAATCTCTTCAACGTGTCAGCAAGCTCCGTGTCACGGCACACAACTGATACAGCTCCTGCCTCAAGTACATCCCTGATCACCTGCTGCTGCGGAAGGATAAGTCTTCCCTTTGGAGCCGCGGAATCTATCGGGATCACAAGCACGACCACATCGCCGGGGCTAAGCAGATCTCCCACAAGCCTTTTTGTCATGGTATCCGTTGTAGTCAGCTTTCCTATCAGTTCCTTAAGCTCATGTATTCCATATCCCTTTTCTGCACTGACCCAGATGGAAGTACCAGTTTCATCTGTCAAGCCACATTTTGCCATCAGCTCCTGTGATGCATCGCTCTTATTGTATGCAATTATATGATTTATATTCTTCTCCCGGAACAGATCCAGAAGTTCTCTGTCCGCCTGCGGCATCTCCGCGGTTGCATCCACCACAAGCACCGCCACATCCACCTTTGACAGCACCTGTCTGGTCTTTGCCACCCTGAGTTCTCCCAAACTTCCCGCATCGTCTATTCCCGGCGTATCGACTATGACTACCGGGCCAAGTGGCAATAGTTCCATGGACTTATACACAGGATCTGTGGTCGTTCCAGCCACATCAGACACCACCGCCAGGCTCTGTCCCGTGACCGCATTCACAAGGCTGGATTTGCCCGCATTCCTGCAGCCGAAGAATCCTATATGCACTCTGTTCGCCGATGGCGTATCGTTAAGTCCCATCTATAAGCCTCCTGCTAAAATCTGAAATCTCTGTCCCCATGCTTTATCCTGTCAAGTCTCTCAACCACTATCTGTCTGACCTTTTCATTTGGAATGTTCTTAAGCTCATCCTGTATAAGCCTTCGTCCAAGCTCCGCGGTCTCAGGTGATGCGTAATCCACCAGATATTCCTCCAGCGTCATTAGGGCATTCGGATGACAACAGTTCTGTATCTGACCGCTCTTGCAAAGGCTCATGAACCTGTCTCCGGTTCTTCCCTCCCTGTAGCATGCCGTACAGAATGACGGAATATACCCCTTCGTCATAAGCCAGTTCACGACCTGATCCAAGGTTCTTGTATCGCTGACATCAAACTGCTCCGACTTCTCATCCTCCGGCTCCGGTTCATAATAGCCACCCACACTGGTCTTGGAGCCTCCGCTTATCTGTGACACGCCAAGTCTTATGATCTCATCCCTCACCTTTGGATTCTCTCTCGTTGAGATAATCATGCCCGTGTACGGAACTGCTATCCTGATGCACGCCGCGATCTTACAGAAAATATCATCACTTATCCCATTGTCAAATGCATCCGGGTCGATGTCATCCGCCTTCTTTACTCTCGGAACACTTATGGTATGTGGTCCGACACCGTGAACTGCCTCAAGATGCTCTGCATGCATGAGAAGTCCTGCAAATTCATATCTGTACTTGTCCAGGCCAAAGAGCACTCCCAGACCAACATCATCTATGCCGCCCTCCATAGCACGGTCCATAGCCTCAGTGTGATATGCATAGTCATGCTTTGGTCCATACGGATGAAGCTTTTCGTAAGCCTCCTTATCGTATGTCTCCTGGAACAATATATATGTTCCTATGCCCGCCTCATGGAGTTTTCTGTAATTCTCCACTGTGGTGGCGGCTATATTTACATTTACTCGCCTTATGGCACCGTTCTTGTGTTTGATGCTGTAAATGGTGTCTATACACTCAAGAATGTACTCTATTGGATTCATCTGAGGATCCTCACCTGCCTCTATGGCAAGTCTCTTGTGTCCCATATCCTGTAATGCAATTACTTCCCGTCTCACCTCATCCTGTGTGAGTTTCTTTCTGGCAATATGCTTGTTCTTAATATGATACGGACAATATACACAACCATTTACACAGTAATTCGACAGATACAGCGGCGCAAACATGACTATCCTGTTGCCGTAGAAATCCTTCTTTATCTGTTCCGCCAGATCGCAGATCTCCGCTGTTTTGTCTGGCATCTCACATGCGAGGAGTACCGATGCCTCTCTGTGTGTCAGTCCCTTCCTGAGCTTTGCCTTCTCGATTATAGAGTCTATGAGCTCCACATTGTCCTTGTTCCTGTCCGCATAATCAAGAGTCTCCCTGATCTCTGCGTCATCTATGAAGTCCTCCGCCTTCATGGATCTCACATCATACATTTCTTCTGCCTTCTTTCTCATATACTGTATGCTCTTCCAATCAAATGCACACTGTATCTGCACTATTATAAGCCTTCCCCTGATGTCTATTCAGCATCCGCCTCCGATGTCTGTTCTTCTGTCACCGCCTCCGGCGAGCCGATTCCACTTATCTTCTCAGGAAGCAGCACATAATCCACGAACCAGCCGTCATCACACTTGAGTACAGCCTCCTGAATGTGGACCGTCACCTCATCTCCATTTTCATTTGTCACTATCCAGTCAGCATCAACTGTTCTGTACTGCGACACACCCTTGACACCATTGTCCTCAAATGCCTGCTGCAGATCTCCTATGTTGCTGACCGCCTGTATACCGGTAATCTTACACTCTATCTTATCTATCTCCCCTATTTCCTGATCCACATACGCTCTGAATTTGTCTATATATATTCCCTGTATGTCGCTCACGGACAATACTTTTGAATTGCTCTCATACTTTTCAATATACCCCGGCGCAATCTTATCAGCCATCTCCTCACCGTCACCAAATGCATATATCCTTGCACTCTCTTTTGTGAGTTTGTCCGCCTGATACGAAAATCTGTAATATATCACGAAAAATACTGTAAATGTTGCCACTATCGCCACCGCAAGGACTAATATCAGTTTCTTCAGGAATCCATTTCTTTTATCCACTTTGTTGTCTGAGGCTTCTTCATTTTTTATACCTGTGCTGTTTTGTTTTTTATTCTCTGTACTACTCTGTCCCATACACCGTTTCCCACTCCTTTTTTATCGTAAAACATCCTTTTATATTGTATTCACCTGATTTGATATAGTCAAGTAATGTTGCCTGCATAAAAATACCCTCCTTACTGGTTTGTCCAGTAAAGAGGGTACATATCAGCGACCATGCTGTGTCTTTTCTAATCATATTATCTTTTCAATATTTAACTCTGTCATACACTCTTTATCGAATGAGATGAACCAGCCTACCAACAATTCATTGTCTCCATAGTATCAAGTTGTTTCTGGATTCTGTTAACAACCATATCTCGTATCTCCGTTGTAGACTTGTCAGCTATCGCCTCATATGGAATAGGTTCAAGAAATGCAAGCTGTGTCGTCACCCTTCTGAGTGACCATCCCTCAAACGGCTTGAACGAGTCATAGAGTACAACCGGAACTATAGGACACTTTGCCTTCTTTGCAATCTTAAAACTACCTGGCATAAACTCTTTTAACTCATTGTGGCTATGATCATAACCGCCTTCTGGAAACAGTATGTATCTCCTGCCCGCCTTGATCTCCGTAGACACATCGTTTATGACCATCACCTGCTGCTTTATATCCTCTTTGTCCAGCCGCTGCGCCTTGAGCAGGTCCGTAAGCTGATCTGCTATAAACAGCTTTGATCTCTTGGCATCCATGACATAAGTGATAGGTTTGTCATGAGAAACTATAACTCCCAACACGTCATACTTACCCTGATGGTTTGCATACATAATATATCCGCCTTCCTTTGGAAGGTTCTCCACACCCGTCGCAACCGTCTTGATAAATGCACGGCGTCTCACATGATTACACATAACCTGTGCCATCTGATAACATACATCTTCATCATATTTCTCTGGATGTCTGGCATAATACGACATCTTCGGCACATAGTACATGATCAGGAAAATACACGAAACTATTACCCAAATAAATCTTAACATAAATACCTCTAACCAAATACCTTTTAACTCAAAAATGTGTGCATATACATGCACACGTCCTCTTACATCCTCTTTTTCAAATATTTTCCATATATTATCTTGTTATTTTCTCAGTTAAGCCAAAAGTTGTCAAGTAACATTTTGTTTATTGTGTCAGATTTTCCACTGAGCCAAATGATAAGTTTTGCTAATAGTACATTACATATAAAAAGACAATGTCCAATGGTTCATCACTCAAACCACTATGAACACTGCCTTTTTATTCCTTTTGTAGGCGCAAGGGAAAATCAAATGGTCATGCTCGTTTTCCCTTTTGCGCACTACACCTTTTCTGTTACTTTAAGTCGCGTGAGAGCTCGGGCAAGGGATGCCTCGCTCTGCTTGTATTCTTTCAGACTCTCTTTCTGTCTGAGTCTCTCTTCCGCTCTGATCTTCGCCTCATTGGCTCTGACTCTGTCGATATCCTCCGGTTTCTCTGCGGAATCCACGATAAGGACAACTCGGTTATTTACTATCTGAACAAATCCTTCGCCCACAACACCGATGACCTGCTCACCTTTACTCGTGGTGATCCTGATCTCTCCTATGCTGGTAGCTATGACCATATTCTCATGATGTGCAAGAACCGCTTTCTCTCCATCTTCAAGTGGAAGAACTATTTTCTCTGCCCGGCCGTCGAAGAATATCTTATTACTGGAAATAACTCTCAGATAAAATGTATTCATCTATGCACTTCCTTTACTGGCCCTTCTCGGCCTTTTCCTTTACTTCCTCTATAGTACCCACATTGAAGAAAGCCCACTCCGGATACTCATCCATCTCACCGTCAACGATCATCTTAAAGCCCTTGATAGTGTCTTTAAGGCTTACATACTTTCCAGGTATACCCGTAAAGTTCTCTGCTACATGGAATGGCTGTGACAGGAATCTCTGAACCTTTCTTGCTCTTGTAACTGTGAGCTTATCCTCATCCGACAGCTCCTCCATACCTAGGATCGCGATGATATCCTGCAGCTCCTTGTACTTCTGAAGTATCTCCTGTACACGTCTCGCAACATTATAATGCTCCTCACCGACTATATCAGCCTCAAGGATTCGTGAACTTGACTCCAACGGATCTACAGCAGGATAGATACCCTGCTCAACGATCTTTCTTGAGAGAACTGTATTTGCATCCAAATGTGCAAATGTTGTAGCTGGAGCTGGATCTGTAAGGTCATCGGCTGGCACATATACTGCCTGAACTGATGTTACTGATCCTTCCTTCGTGGATGCGATTCGCTCCTGAAGTTCACCCATCTCATTTGCAAGTGTTGGCTGATAACCAACAGCAGACGGCCTGTCTCTTATACACATCT
>URJU01000063.1 GCA_900548315.1 uncultured Coprococcus sp.
TGAGATTGACCAGGAAGTAAAATCACTGCTTGAGGCTCTTCAGAAAATCATGGAAGAGAATGTGCATACGTATATGCCCGGCTTTACCCATCTCCAGAAAGCCCAGCCAGTTACGCTGGCGCATCATGTGGGAGCATATTTTGAAATGTTCCGCCGTGACAGAGGCCGTCTGTTTGATATCCGCAAGAGAATGAACACCTGTCCTCTTGGCGCGGGAGCTCTTGCAGGAACTACCTATCCGCTGGACAGAGAATACACCGCACAGCTTCTGGACTTTGATGAGCCAACCAGAAACAGCATGGACTCTGTATCTGACAGAGATTATGTGATTGAACTATTGTCTGCACTTTCTACGGTTATGATGCATCTCAGCCGTTTTTCCGAGGAGATTATTCTCTGGAATTCCAATGAGTACCGTTTCGTTGAGATCGATGACGCATACAGCACAGGCAGCAGTATCATGCCTCAGAAGAAGAACCCGGATATTGCAGAACTTGTAAGAGGAAAAACAGGTCGAGTATACGGCGCCCTCACATCCCTTCTCACAACTATGAAAGGGATTCCTCTCGCCTACAACAAAGACATGCAGGAGGACAAGGAACTTACATTTGATGCCATAGACACTGTCAAAGGATGTCTGGCTCTGTTCACCGGAATGATATCCACCATGAACGTCAACAAGCCTAGAATGGAAATCTCCGCTAAAAATGGTTTTACAAATGCAACCGATGCCGCTGACTATCTTGTAAACCACGGTGTACCTTTCCGCGATGCCCACGGCATAGTCGGTCAGCTTGTTCTTAAATGCATCGATGAGAATATCTCACTCGACCAGCTCAGCCTTGATGAATACAAAGCTATCTGCCCGGTATTTGAGGAGGATATATATAAGGCCATCAGCATGGAGGAATGTGTACAGAAACGTAACACCATCGGTGCACCAGGGCATACAGCAATGCAGAAAGTTATAGATACCAACGAAGAATTTTTGAAATGGGCAAAAAATGATTCTGTAAGCCACAATAAGGAGTGATCATATATGAACAAAACAACAAAAGCCAAATATGATATGGCTGAAAAAATGCTAAAGGTCAACATCTCACTTGAAGAAGTAGCCCTCATGACCGAACTTCCAATGGAAACCTTAAAGCAGATCGAAAAGGATATCCAGAAGGATGGTCTCGTAACCAGACATGATATAAAAGACATAGATCTCGATTCAAGCTATCTTATATGATAAGTCTTAAAACACATCGAGATATTGGGAATCAAAACAGCAGCTGTCACTTTCAATGTGTCAACTGCTGTTTTGATATGCAAACATCTTTTGCATTTCAATGTTTATGATTTATTTATCTTCAAGATATCTCCTAAGACTCTTTATTGCATTCTTCTCCAGCCTACTCACTTGTGCCTGAGATATGCAGATCTCCTCTGCAACCTCTGTCTGTGTCTTCCCCTCAAAAAATCTTAGTTTAATGATGTTTTTTTCTCTATCACACAGCCTGTCCATTGCCTCTCTGAGATCGAGGTTTTCTACCCAAACCTCTTCCCTGTTCTTGCTGTCCTTTATCTGATCCATTATATAAAGCGTATCTCCGCCTTCCTGATAAATCGGTTCATACAGTGATAACGGCGCAGATATAGCATCTAATGACATCACTATATCCTCTTTAGATATACTTATTTCCTGGGAAATCTCCTCAATGGTCGGCTCCTTATCCTTTATCTTCTGCAGATTCTCCTTTGCATATATTGCTTTATATGCTATATCTCTAAGAGACCGCGAAACTCTTATAGAATTGTTGTCGCGCAGATATCTCCGACACTCCCCAATTATCATAGGTACGGCATAAGTACTGAACTTGACATTCAGACTCCTGTCAAAATTGTCAAGAGCCTTTATAAGTCCTATACAGCCCACCTGAAACAAGTCATCCGGATTCTCATTTGAACTTCCAAATCTCTGTATCACACTGAGAACAAGCCGAAGATTCCCCTCAATGAACTCCTCCCTGGCGGATACGTCACCCTTCTCCATTCTGTCAAAAAGTTTATTCTTTTCCTCCTCTGTAAGATATGGTAATTTTGATGTATTTACACCGCATATAACTACTCTGTTAAGTGCCATGCCAATGTCCTCCACCTGTGTTATCTGTCTAACACTAGGATTGTCACATTGTGATGTGTTTATTCACATAAGATGCAAAAAGACTGTGGGCTGACATATCAACCTCACAGTCTTTTTGCATCTATTTGTTCGGACATCAATAAAAATATCTTTTATGCCCTTAGTTTTTTCTGAATTCCTCAAGTTCAAGTCCCTCATTATGCTGAAGCACTTGATCTATAACCCATTCATTTGCGAACAGGAGAAGTGGATTGCCCTTCATATCCTTAACCTTCTTGACATCACTTACTCTCTTGAGCTTTGTAACATCTATGGTAGGATCCTTAACCCATCTGATATAATTGTACGGTATAGGTTCTAATCTTATCTCACAGCCATACTCATTTTCCAGTCTATATTTTAGTACGTCAAACTGGAGTACACCTACAACTCCAACTATGATCTCAGAGAGTCCTGCGGTATACTCCTGAAATATCTGTATTGCCCCCTCCTGAGCTATCTGTGTAACCCCTTTAACAAACTGCTTACGTTTCATACTGTTGAGCTGTACGACCCTGCAGAAATGTTCCGGTGCAAATGTAGGTATTCCCTCGTACTCAAACTTCTTACCACCAATAGTCAATGTATCACCTATTGAGAACAGATCCGGATCAAATACACCTATAACATCTCCGGCATAAGCCTCTTCAACAATTTTCCTATCCTGTGCCATAAGCTGCTGTGGCTGTGAAAGTTTTATCTTTCTCTTGCTAGCTACATGGTAGACCTCCATACCAGCCTCAAACTTTCCTGAACATATTCTCATGAAAGCTATCCTGTCCCTGTGTGCCTTGTTCATGTTCGCCTGTATTTTGAATACGAATGCCGAGAACGGCTCTGTCACAGGATCTATGATTCCCTCAGATGAATTGCGCCCAATTGGAGGTGTGGTCATCTGCAGGAAATAGTTAAGGAATTGCTCTATACCAAATGTGTTGAGTGCAGATCCAAAGAACACCGGTGAAAGCTCTCCCGCCCTCACCTTCTCTATATCCATCTCATCTGTAGCTCCATCAACTAACTCTATCTCTTCCTTAAACTGATCGTACAGATACGACCCAACAAGCTTTTTAAGCCCCTCATCTTCAATATGATAATCAGTCTCGGCAGCTTTCTTGGCACCACCCGTAGATATCGCCTGGAATGTAGAAACCACCTGAGTCTTTCTATCATACACGCCCTTGAATTCCTTACCAGAACCTATAGGCCAGTTGACGGGACATGTCTTTATTCCAAGAACAGTCTCTATATCATCCAAAAGTTCAAATGTGTCTCTTGCATCCCTATCCATCTTATTGATAAACGTAAATATCGGTATATGCCTCATAACACAGACTTTAAAGAGTTTTATTGTCTGAGCCTCAACACCCTTTGACGCATCAATAACCATAACCGCAGAGTCAGCAGCCATAAGGGTTCGATATGTATCCTCTGAGAAATCCTGATGTCCAGGAGTGTCAAGGATATTTATACAGTACCCACCATAATTAAACTGCAGAACCGATGAGGTAACTGAGATACCTCGCTCCTTCTCTATATCCATCCAGTCAGACACAGCATATTTCGAATTTGCTTTTCCCTTTACTGATCCAGCAGTGTTGATTGCACCACCAAAAAGCAAAAACTTTTCTGTTAGAGTAGTCTTACCTGCATCCGGGTGGGAAATTATGGCAAATGTCCTTCTTCTGTTTATCTCTTCTCTTAACTTGTCATCCATTATCTTTTCCTCATATATATTTTTTATGGTTTTCAACCTTCTGAGCCACTTTAGTTGTTCTTCGCCTTCAGAGCATCCCTGTTCTTCTGTGCCCAGAGCATAAGTGACTGTATGTTGACAGACATCTTCTCAAGCTCATCAAGAATGGCATCAAATGCCGCAACCTCAGTATCGTCCACGATTCCATCAGCTGTAATCTCTATGAGCTGCTCCGATATATCTTCCATCTTCTTTGACGATCCGAGAAACTGAAGTATCAGTCTGTCTAGACTGTCCGCATTTATCGGCTTTACTGTCTCTTTTCCGATGGGACAGTCGCCTGAACAATAGCTGTTGCAAAGCTCCGGTATATCATACGCCTTTGCCATGGACAGAACCTCCTCAGGATACGGAACAACCGTTCCAAGCTCTATTCTTGAGAGTCTTGTCCTGTCAATGTTAAGAACCTCCGCACTCTTCTCCCTGCTCGTAAGATTTTCATTTCTCTTAGAGGCGTTGTATCTAGCTACATAATATTTATTATTAAGAGCTTTTGTTGCTTTTTTACTCATTTTTCTCTCCTTAAGCACTTCTTTTGCATATACACCTAATTACACATGATACCACACCATGCGCAAATGGTGAAGTCTATATTTCAAGCTTGTATGAATCAACAATCTGCATATCGGGGATCCGTGCGCCAGTATCAAGGCATACAGCCATAATAAACTGCGTCTTTATCGTCTCATCGTCATTTATTATGCAAAGTCCTTCTGGAGAGTACGGACCTATCCTGTAGTTCTTGAACACTGCTCTAAGCTCATACATATGTCTGTCATCCATGACCATCATCTGATCCGGATCAGATATAAGTAAACCTTTTCCCGTCATCTTGCCATAAGCCTCTCTCCGAGTCCATACACATGTGCTGTATTCATCCACTCGATCTCCGTTTTTTTCCATTTGAGAAATTCTATAGGCATCATCTCTAGAATACATCCGTCTAACTATACTGTCCGGTATACGTCTTACACGTTCTACATCAATACCGCAAGCACGCCTGCCAACAACGGCTGCAACACAGCCCTCAGTGTGGCTTATGGAAAATTGTATATCAGTATTGTCGTTTCTGTATGCTGATGCGCATATACTGTCAGTTCCGGGAACATTTCCTCCAAGTCTATATTGCTCGTCATAATTTTCTATTATAGACGGTTTCCCAGTCTTATTATTTGTATATGTAACCTGCCGCTCATCTATATCCGCATACTGACGCAGCGCATAAGAAAGAAGGCATCCCGCAGCAAGGCTCGCATTTTTGTCCTCTCTCCGCCTAAGTCTTACGACTTTACTTCTTCTATACTCAGATACCCTTTCGAGCCGCCGTTCAAATTCCTCATCACTCTCAAACGCCTTTGTATCCATAATGTATAATAAATAATCCGTATTTATATCCATGTTTCCCACTCTCCATACACAACTGCATCTGACAGTCTTCTTACCAATGCCATTTATCGCAATTACTGTAACATACCCATTCCATAAAGCACAACAGAGCCATCTAATACACAATGTGATATTAAATGGCTCTGTATTATAATTCCCGGATTACATAGTATTAAATAGTAACAAAATCAGGGAAACCCTTCATATCCTTGTTGACCTCGTCAATATGAAGTCCCTTATAATCATAAACTGCATTGTATGCCATCTGCATCTCCATAGCACACTGCATCATTGACACAGGCACCCCTACAAACATATCATCTATCGATATCTCAATCTCACCCGGATTGAGTGTTATGGAATCCTCTTTTTCATTGTATGGCTTGCCAATAAGGATAGATTTCACTGCCTTGCTAAAATATGGCATTACATTTGGAACTGATATATATTTCTTTGCAAGCAATTTTTCCTTATAACCATCCTTTAATTCACATAGTGGCTGTTCCTCCGATATATCATCCACAAATGCCCTTGCTGCCTCCTCCATGATTGCCGTACGTCGATCATTGACGGGAGAGCCAAACATGACATTGAGATCCTGCTCCGTAAGTTTGTTATCTGAGAAAGCAACGGTTAACATCTTCTCGGGACCATACGCACCCACGCCGGAGAAAAATTCTCTGTATATCTTCTCCATCTCATCTTTGACAGGAATAACCCTTCCGCTGTCTATATTAGCCTCATTGTCCAGCATAAGTTTTATTATGCCGGAACTCATCTCATTGATTCTCTTTTGAGTTACATAATCCGTTGGAAGGAACTCATGTCTCTTTGCCTTTTTAAGAATATTAACCACAGTCTGACTTCCGGCAAGTGAAAGGTCATCTATGGAATTTTTGAGATCCTCTCCAAACTGTGAATATATCTCATCAAGTCTCTCTGCTCTCTGCTGCAGCCATCTGATAGTATCTCCAAACAGATCCTGTGCATCAAGCTCATCAATCATCTTTGATCGTTCAGCGGCAAGCATCTCTTTTATACATGCCTCATAATATCCGTTCTCAGTCTCTCTCTTCGCTGAAGGAAATGTAAAAAATCTCTTTGCCACTATCTCTTTTATGGAGTCAATAATTCTAGTATACTCACCCGACGGTGTATAATCCTTCAGCATCTTCTCAAGTTTTTTGACCTCTGCCATCATCCCTTTAGTAGAGTCTGTTACACCTGCACTAGGAGCACCTATAATATCTATCGCTCCATAAGGACCAAACTCCTTCATATACCTGACGATCAGATCATCCAACGCCCCCCAAAGTTTGTTTTTCATAGACTTTATCATAACCGGAAGTTCCTTCTCAAAGTTCTCCATCTTGGTCGCAAAGCCCTCTCTGAGGCCATCTGTGTGTTTCTTTATCATCTTATATGTAGGTTTTGTAACTTGATTGTACTGGATAAGTCCACTCACATTGAGCTTTATATCCTCTCCAGCCTCCTCTCCGAGAAACTCAGTGAATTCTGCCAACACAGCACGTATATCGGTCTCAGCATTTCCCTCCTTAAATGGAGAACGAAACAAACCCTTATACGCCTGTGAGAATATATCATTCTCACACATATTCTCGATTTCCTTAATCGGAATATGATAATCAGCCTCGCTTACAACCTTATAGTAACAATTGGCTTTTTTTATATCCTCGTCATTGTGTTCCATCCTCCAGTTTGTTATTGCATGACCCTCGTTCTCAAAGAACACATCTCGGAGTAATTTCCTGTCATTGTCTACATCATTGTTGCCAATATACTTATTGCTGGCAAGTCTGTACAGAAAACTTGCCGTATCTTTTAAGATAAAGCCCTCAGGTATATATCCCTGCGAATCCTTTCTTCCTGATATGAGCATGCACGCATCAAAGAGATTCTCTCTTATTACCATCCTGTTGTCCTTACTAATGAATGTATAATTGTCATCCTTCTCAGAAAGTTTCATATAATAATCCACTTCCTTCATGGTTGCACATCCATTGGCATTCAATCTCAACACAAGTTCAGTGTCTTCATACACTGCTTTATGTCCAAAGAGCACATCCGGCATCAAAAGACATCCACCAATCCTGAGATTGTTCCACTTCTTCGCCTTGCCGTAAGCCCTTATATTGTATGCCACATCTGTTAGGATTCCGCTTCCTGTTCCTCCAGAGACACCAGACACTATGAGTACATCGACTGTACCCTCCTCTGTCTTGTCGTATACTGCCTGCAGTTTGTCAAATAACAACATCCTTATATCTGTATAAGCATTTGAAAACATCAAACGACCAATCTGTCTGTTTCCCTTTGCGCCATCTCTCCCTATTGTTATCTCTGGAAATTCCGGATCCATCCAGTTAGCAAGATTCTTGTGTATCTTGTTATTCTGGATTCCATTTTCAAGTACATTTTCAATATCAGGTCTGTATATACTGATGACCTCAAGAGCATTGAACCCCACACCATCCTTGCTGTTTTCTATAGTCTGCTCCATCTCTGAGATATCTGAATCGATCATGAGAAAATTAATATTGTCATCTGGGATCATACTATCCATCAGCATCCCTTTCAGCGCACATACAGCTCTGCTTCCAAGACCGCCAAGACCTATCACCAAGAAATTCTTGTTAAATCTGTTCTCATGGCTAATCTTTCCAAAGACACGAATACCCTTAAGCTTGCTAAACTCCTCTTTTTGAGTATCAATAAGTATCATAAATAATGTCTCTCCTTATTTTGCGCGTACACTTCTTCCCCCATAGCAGGCTCTCTGTACCTGAAAACCCACAGTTTCAATTTATCACTATTCTTATTGATTTTCAACAAAAAGGCTTACTTTTTTTGTTATTTTTTCTCAAATATACCATCAGCGACAATATTGTCAAACTTTTGCCCTATATCTGCTTTTCTGTAACCTTTACCCTATCTCCAACAATTTCAAAGCACCCAAAGCTTTTGAGAAAACTAGAAAATTTGCTATATCCATATTTCTTTATGCTGAACCCAGGAATAATATTCTTGAGTTCAGTATTCAGTCTTCCCATATTGTACATAGTATCCATGCTTTCCGTGAGAAGTCTGATTATCTTGCCCTTAACCTCACTCTTAGGATCCATATGGTTCTTGATAGACACAAATTTCTGTCTGCCCTTGTCTATATCCAGATCATCAAACTCCTCGCTCAAGAAAGTTGACAATTTGGAATATCCATAATTACGCACATCAAAATCAGGATATTTGTTCACTAAGCGGCTGCCTATCTCACCCATGTGAGTCTTTTTGTCCTTATCCTCATTCTCATCAATGATGTTGTATACAGTCTTCTTTATGTCTCTTATACTTGTTATACTTGATTCATCCGAAACCGCATTCTCCATAGAAACAGGTTTTGAAACAAGCTTGTTGAGGTCTTCATTAACAAGAGAGTCAAGTATCTTAAAGCTGGTACATGCACTGACAAAAGCCTTTGGCGTCTTTCGCTCTCCCATTCCTATAACCTGTTTGCCAGCCTCTCTGAGTCTTGATGCCAATCTCGTAAAATCACTGTCGCTTGTGACCAGACAGAATCCATCTATATTACTTGTATAAAGCAGATCCATGGCATCTATTATCATTGCCGAATCTGTTGAGTTTTTGCCGGCTGTATAGGAAAACTGCTGCACTGGCTGTATAGAGTAGGACAAAAGGCAATCCTTGTCCCAGCCGTTATTATTTTTTGACCAGTCTCCATATATTTTTCTAACCGTAATCGACCCCAGCCTTGAAAGTTCATCAAATATACTCTCGATATATTTTGCCGAAACATTCTCTGAATCAATAAGTATTGCATACTTATTAGAAATCTCACTTGCTATTTCTTCCATATAAAAGTTCCTTTCATTTTAGACAGCTGTTTCAAGATATCAAAAACTGCTGCACTGTCAGTTTTCTTTGCCGGTCTCAACACCGAACCTATCCTGACCATCCTCAAAATACTCACGAGTTAACTTAACAACTGTACCAGACAGCATAAATACCGCAATAAGGTTTGGTATTATCATTAGACCGTTGAATGTGTCCGCTATATCCCACAGAAGTCCGAGATCCATTGTTGCACCTATGATCGCGACCAATGCATATACTACCATAAATGGCTTTATGAATTTGCTTCCAATCAGGAATCCTACACATCTTGAACCGTAAAGTCCCCAGCCTAGAATTGTTGAAAATGCAAAACAGCAAAGAGCAACCGCTGTAAATATTGATATCCAGTTTCCATATGTAGCAACAAAACCATTTATTGTAAGGTCCGCACCTGCTGCCTGTCCATATGCTATATCTGTTCCACTGCATAGGATAACAAGGGCTGTGAGGGTACATATAACAATAGTATCAATGAACACCTCAAATATTCCCCAGAGTCCCTGCTGTACCGGGTGCTTTACATCCGAACACGCATGTGCTATTGATCCTGTACCAAGACCTGCCTCATTGGAGAATATTCCTCTTGAAACACCCTTCCTCATGCTGAGGAACAGGCTGCCAACCATGCCGCCTGTGACGGACTTTGGATTGAATGCACCCTCAAATATCGATGCAAACACATCTGGCACACTATTGATATTTATTAAGACTAGAATTATAGCCATGATTATATACATCGCCGCCATAAATGGCACTAGTTTTTCCGTAACTCTTCCTATTCTCTTTATTCCGCCTATCAGGATAAGTGCAACAAGAATTGCTATTATGATTCCTATCACAAGGTTTATTGTAAGTGTATTGCTCTTGTCAGCCAGATTGAAGTTAAAAATAGCTGAATCTATAGCTGTTGTTATGGTGTTGACCTGGGTTGCATTTCCGGTTCCAAACACAGTCAATATACCTAAGATTGAATATGCCACAGCGAGGAAGTATGCCTTCTTGCCGAGACCATTCTTGATATAATACATCGGTCCTCCGACCCAGTCGCCATTTGCATCCTTCTCCCTATAGAACACCGCAAGGACAACCTCGGCAAACTTTGTTCCCATTCCAAGAAGTGCTGATATCCACATCCAGAATACTGCTCCCGGACCGCCTATGGCGATGGCTCCGGCAACTCCCGCTATATTTCCCGTTCCAACCGTTCCCGCCAGTGCCGTACACACAGCCTGAAATGGACTTATGGCACCTTCTGAGGTCTCTTTCTTATTAAATATCCTTCCAAATGTATGCTTGAAGGCGTATCCAAACTTTGTAAACTGTACTCCGCGGTTTCTTATGAGGAGCCACAGCCCAACGCCCACGATACATATCATGGATGGCACTCCCCATATAAAATTATTTACTGACGAGTTAACATCAGCAATGATCTTAAGTAATTTCTCCATACATACTCTTCTCTTTTCATTTTCTTTTTTTTACATACCGAACACAATTTTACAATACATCGTGCTTATTATGCAAGGAAAAACATGCACACGTAGCAAAATCATCACCATCATCGTGTATATACGAAAGCTGCGGAGATGTGCCTATCCGCCTTCTCCGCAGCTATACTGTATATGCTGTCTCTTATACACATCTGACGCTGCCGACGATAAGGC
>URJU01000064.1 GCA_900548315.1 uncultured Coprococcus sp.
AGATTACTACGCGTCTCGTGGGCTCGGAGATGTGTATAAGAGACAGGGATAAGGATGGCAATAAGATCGGTGAAAACTGGGCTATAAAGGATGTAGATTTTCTTGCAGACAGGGGTGAAATGATTGCGATCCTTGGACGAAATGGCTCCGGAAAATCAACATTTGCCAGACATTTGAATGGGCTGCTCACACCACATGGGGGATCAATTGTAATAGGTGGAAAGGATCTTGCAAGTACTGATAACCTTATGGCTGTCAGGAGGCAGGTAGGTATGGTATTTCAAAATCCTGATAATCAGATAGTGGGCAACACTCTGGCTGAGGATATAGGATTTGGTCTTGAGAATCTTGGAATGCCATGCTCTGATATATGGAACAAGATTGATGAAATGCTTGAACTGACAGGACTTACAGCCTATAAATACAGCAGCACATCCAGAATAAGCGGAGGGCAGAAACAGAGGCTGGCGATTGCATCATCCATGGCGATGACACCAGAGTGTTTAGTGCTTGATGAGGCGACATCTATGCTTGACCCACAGGGAGCAAAGGATATGCTAAAGCTTGTTTTGAAATTGAATAAGGATAAGAATATAACCGTCATTATGGTGACTCATAAGATATCTGAGGCACTGTTGGCGGATAGAGTATATATATTGGATGATAGCAGGGTTGTGGCAGAAGGGATCCCTGAAGATGTGCTTTCCGATGTGGAACGACTCAAAACATATGGCCTTGAGATTCCGGTAAGGATGAAAATAGAAACAGGAATACCGGTAGATATCTGCAGCGAGTACAAGAAAAAGCATTTGCAGATAAGTCAGAAAGTGGGGACGACGGCGGATCATGTAAACGACCATGACAGTACACTAAACGATTTGAAGAAATGTATAGTTGAACTTCAGAAAGTATCATATTCGTATGTAAATGGAAAAGAATCATTTAAGGCACTCTCTGATATAGATTTAAAAATATATGAGGGACAGGTGCTGGCTGTAATAGGACAGACCGGTTCGGGAAAGAGCACATTGCTGCAAATGATAAATAAGCTTATTGCCCCACAGAGCGGAAAAGTTTATCTATACGGTACGGATGTGCAGAGGGTTAGAAATATCAAGGATATCAGGAGACGCATAGGTTATGTGTTCCAGTTTCCGGAATCTCAATTATTTGAGAGTACGGTACTTAAAGATGTCATGTATGGACCGATAAATTTCGGTATGTCAAAGGAAGAAGCAGAAATGTCGGCGAGGCATGCCCTTGAACTTGTGGGAGTTCCTGATAGATACACAGATTACTCTCCGTTTGAACTGTCTGGAGGGTTGAGAAAACGTGTTGCTATTGCCGGAATACTTGCATATGAGCCGGACATATTGATTCTTGATGAACCTGCTTGTGGACTTGATGGGGAAAGCAAAGAGCAGTTGTGGGAGCTTATACGAACGCTCAACAGAGAAAAAAATGTGACCATCATACTGGTATCCCACGATATGGAGGATGTATATGAGATGTCAGAGCGGGTTCTCCTTATGGATCATGGCAAAGTTGTGTATGATGGGGGAACAGAAGACTTCTTTGATGATAGAGAGTTGCTTGAGCGGTATGGTATAGGGACACCGGATGTTCAAAAACAGATGATCAAATAGGAGATTTAGGATGATTCGAGATGTTACAATAGGACAATATTACAGCGGAGATTCTGTGGTTCATAAAATGGATCCGAGAACCAAGCTTGCAATTACATTTGTATACGCTATATCACTTTTCCTCTGCAAAGATTGGATAATGATATTGGCTGCAACAATATTTCTATGTACATATGTAGCTGTAAGCAGGGTTCCAATCACATATATATGCAAAGGCCTCAAGGTTATATGGATGTTTATTCTCTTTACGGCAATATTCAGTGTGTTCAATGGTGATGGAAATGTGATCTGGAGTTGGCACAAGCTGCGTATCACAGATGCCAGTGTTATGACTACTGTGCTTGTGGTTGTGAGATTGGTTTATCTTATAATAGGTTCATCAGTCATGACATATACCACAAGACCAATGAATCTGGCAAATGGTCTTGAGAGCAGCCTCGGATTTCTGAAGAAAGTAAAAGTTCCTGTGGCGGAGATGGCTATGATGCTCATGATCGCACTGCGGTTTATTCCAATCTTTATGGAAGAACTGGACAAGATAATGAAGGCACAGCTTTCCAGAGGTGCGGATTTTGAGAGTGGAAATATTTTCAAAAGGATAAAGAGTTATGTGCCGGTATTTGTACCGCTCTTTGTGTCAGCGATAAGAAGGGCTACAGATCTGGCTCAGGCTATGGATGCCAGATGCTTTGACGGCAGTGAGGGCAGGAGTCGTATGAATCCGTTAAAATACAGTGGAACAGACTATGTAAGTTATGCTATAGTGTTGGTGTATCTGGGATGCATGATAGTATATAGGTGTGTGATGTAAAAAATACCGCGGATATTATTTCGTGATACCTGAATGATTCGGGATTAAGATCTGCACTGCATATAGAATTGACTGAGAATGTATTAGTGGCAGAGTAATTTTGATACATTGATAAGTATAGAAAAGGATATGGATATGAAAAGAGTAAAATTAATCGTTGCCTACGATGGAACAAATTAT
Organism: uncultured Coprococcus sp.; assembly: GCA_900548315.1. GTDB lineage: Bacteria > Bacillota > Clostridia > Lachnospirales > Lachnospiraceae > Coprococcus. The sequence continues at coordinate 2,638 of URJU01000064.1, forward strand.
TGCGGATGGCAGGTCCAGATAAATGGAATAACGGTTGAGGAAGTTTTGAACAAGACTCTCAGCGAACTTTGCAATGAGGATATAAAGGTGATAGGAGCCAGCAGAACGGATTCAGGGGTACATGCATTGGGAAATGTGGCGGTATTTGACACAGAGTCAGGGATACCCGGAGAAAAGTTTTCATTTGCGCTTAATCAGCGGCTCCCGGAAGATATAAGGATACAGGAGTCCTGCCAGGTTGCGGACGACTTTCATCCGAGATACTGCGATACCGTTAAGACGTATGAATACAAGATACTAAACAGAAGATTTGATGTGCCAACAGAGCGTCTTTACTCGACATTTGTCTATTATCCGCTTGATATAGATAAGATGAAACGAGCCGCGGCTGTTCTGGTAGGAGAGCACGATTTCAAGAGCTTCTGTTCAACAAGATCGCAGGTAGAGAATACAGTCCGTACAATAACAGATATAACCATAGATAAAGTTGGTGATATGATACATATAAGGATAAGTGGAAATGGTTTCCTGTACAATATGGTCCGTATCATAGTGGGAACTTTGATGAAAATAGGTCTTGGAATCTGGCCAGAGGACTGTATGGAGTCAATACTTGCGGCGAAGGATAGGACGAAAGCAGGGCCGAAAGCCGAAGCAAAAGGGCTTACTCTTGTGGAGATAAAATATCTGTAAACGTAAACGGCTGCAGACGCATAATATCTGCCGGGATAAGATAAAATTGCTGATAATGTGTTGGCAGTTCACAAAACAGCGTGGTTATATTCTGTATATTATAACTTGGAAAAGTGGACTTGGTATAATCTAGAAATAAGAATGAAAAGTGAAAAACATCTAGCAAAACAGTGAAAAATAAATGAAAAACATTGTCTGAAATGCACAAAAAATAATGAAAATAAGAGCCAATCATGTTATAATTACATTGAAATGCTGCTACATGACGGATATGTCAGGAATTGTTTCGAAGTGTTCGGAATATTTCAAGGTGTTTCAATGAAGATAACATGATTGGCTTTTTTTATTTTGATTTTAGGAGGGCAAACGATGGCAAGATTTACATTACCAAGAGATTTATATCACGGAAAAGGTGCTTTGGAGGCACTCAAGACATTCAAGGGTAAGAGAGCAATGGTCTGTGTCGGAGGCGGATCTATGAAGAGATTTGGATTCCTTGACAGGGCGGTTCAGTACCTTGAGGAAGCAGGAATGGAAGTTAAATTATTTGAGGGAATCGAGCCGGATCCTTCGGTAGAGACGGTTATGAAGGGAGCTGCAGCTATGCTTGAGTTTGAACCTGACTGGATAGTTGCCATCGGCGGCGGTTCACCTATAGATGCAGCAAAGGCGATGTGGATAAAGTATGAATATCCAGATGCTACATTTGAGGATATGTGTAAGGTATTTGGAATCCCTGAACTTAGAAAGAAGGCTCATTTCTGTGCTATTTCTTCAACATCAGGAACTGCAACAGAGGTTACAGCGTTCTCGATCATCACAGATTACGAGAAGGGAATCAAGTATCCTATTGCAGATTTCGAGATTACACCTGATGTTGCGATCGTAGATCCTGAGCTGGCAGAGACCATGCCTCAGAAGCTGGTTGCTCACACAGGTATGGATGCCATGACACATGCAATTGAGGCTTATGTATCGACAGCAAACTGCGATTTCACAGATCCACTGGCACTTCATGCCATCAAGATGATCCAGAATGATCTGGTTGGATCATATAACGGAGACATGGAGAAGCGTGACGCAATGCACAATGCGCAGTGCCTTGCAGGCATGGCATTTTCAAATGCACTGCTTGGAATCGTACATTCAATGGCACACAAGACAGGAGCAGCATTTGCTGACTATGGTGCACATATCATCCACGGAGCAGCAAATGCGATGTATCTCCCGAAGGTTATCGCTTTCAATGCAAAGGATGAGACAGCAAAGATTCGTTACGGCGAGATAGCAGACTTCATGGGCCTTGGCGGAGAGACACTCGACGAGAAGGTAGCTCTTCTCATAGCATACCTGCGAAAGATGAATGATGAGCTGAACATACCTCACTGTATCAAGAATTACGGATCTGACAGCTATCCATGTGAGCAGGGCTTTGTTCCGGAGGACGTATTCCTTGAGAGACTTCCTGAGATCGCTGCAAATGCGATACTTGATGCATGTACAGGATCGAACCCAAGACAGCCAAGCCAGGAGGAGATGGAGAAATTGCTGAAGTGCTGTTACTATGATACAGAGGTGGATTTCTAAATAAAAGATAGTATTTACAGACAAAAGAATGAATGATAATATGGTATCCGGCGGTGCACATGTATCGCCGGATATTTTTGTTGGAAAAAATAGTTGACAACAAAATGTAATTATAATGTACTTGCAAAGTATGCGAAGTTTATAAGTGTGTTTCGAACCAATGCCCCGGTAAGAAATGTGCTGAATATACATTAGTAAAGAAGATTATAAAAGAATAATTTAGGAGGTACCACGATGAAGAGCTTTATGGCAAGCCCATCAACAATAGAGAGAAAGTGGTATGTAGTTGACGCTACAGGACATACTTTAGGTCGTCTTGCATCAGAGATCGCAAGCATTTTAAGAGGAAAGAACAAGCCAACATATACACCACACATTGACACAGGTGATTATGTAATAGTAGTAAACGCTGACAAGATCCAGGTAACTGGTAAGAAGTTAGATCAGAAGGTATACTACAACCACTCAGATTATGTAGGTGGTATGAAAGAGACAACTCTTCGTGAGAAGATGGCTAAGAAGCCAGAGGATGTTATCTACCTTGCAGTTAAGGGAATGCTTCCAAAGGGACCACTTGGCAGAGAGATGATCACAAAGCTTCATGTATACGCTGGTGCAGATCACAAGCATCAGGCACAGAAGCCAGAAGTATTAGAGATTAAGTACTAAGAAGGAGGAGATAACAGATGGCTAAGACAACAAAGTTCTATGGAACAGGAAGAAGAAAAAGCAGTATCGCCAGAGTTTACATCACTCCAGGTACTGGTAAGATCGTTATAAACAAGAAGGATATGGATGAGTACTTTGGTCTTGATACACTCAAGGTTATCGTAAAGCAGCCACTCGTTGCTACAGGCACAGAGGGTAAGTACGATGTACTCGTTAACGTATGTGGTGGTGGTTTCACAGGTCAGGCTGGAGCTATCAGACATGGTATTTCAAGAGCACTCCTTGAGGTTGATGCTGAGTACAGACCAATCCTTAAGAAGGCTGGATACCTTACAAGAGATCCAAGAATGAAGGAGAGAAAGAAGTACGGTCTCAAAGCCGCTCGTCGTGCTCCACAGTTCTCAAAGAGATAATTGTATCATTTCAGATATATCAAGAACCCACAGAAGTCCAACACTTTTGTGGGTTCTTTTTTTCAGAACTTTTGACGTTCAGATTAGGAGGAACAAAAGATATGGTGACATTATTGTCGAAACTGTGGATCAGATCAGATAATTATAAGGATAGCAAGGTGAGGGAGAAATATGGTGTTCTTTGCGGAGCTGTTGGTATATTTTTGAATGTATTATTGTTTCTGGGAAAATTCTTTGCTGGATTACTTTCGGGGGCTATCTCGATCACGGCGGATGCGTTCAACAATTTATCAGATGCAGGAAGCTCGTTTATATCTATGATAGGTTTTAAGTTATCTGGCAGAAAACCGGACCCGGATCACCCGTTTGGACATGGAAGAATAGAGTATATATCAGGCTTATTTGTAGCAGTCATGATCATATTGATGGCCTACGAGCTTATTAAAGATTCAATCGGAAAGATCCTACATCCGGAACTTCCAAAATTCAGCAGTCTAGTTGCCGTTATACTCGTTGTTTCAATTGGAGTAAAGATATATATGTATTTCTACAACAGGAGTATAGGCAGAAAGATAGAGAGTGCGACCATGATAGCGACGGCAAAAGACAGTTTATCTGATACATTTTCCACAATAGTTGTTCTTGCATCTGCATTTGCTGCTCATTTCTGGAAAATACCTATAGATGGATATTGCGGATTATTGGTGGGCGTAATGATACTCATAGCTGGCATCACTGCAATGAAGGATACGGTCAGCCCATTGCTTGGTCAGGCACCGGAACCAGAGCTTGTGGATGAGATCGAGAAGATCGTGAGGTGTGATAAAAGGATCCTTGGTATTCATGATCTTGTGGTTCATGATTATGGACCTGGCAGACTTATGGTCAGCCTGCACGCAGAAGTTCCTTATAAGGAAGATATTCTTGAACTGCATGATCTGATCGATCAGATAGAATTCTCTCTCAGAAAAGAATTAAATTGTGAGCCTGTCATTCACATGGATCCGATAGTAGATGACGATGAGGAGACAAATGCTGTGAAAGCGCGGATCACTGAAATTATAGAATCACTTAATAATGATAGCAGAAAAAATGAAAATGTTCAGTTTCACGACTTTAGAATGGTAAAGGGTTCAACACATTCCAATCTGATTTTTGATGTGGTTTTGCCACATGGATATCAAATGTCAGAAGAACAGATAATATCCTATATCAAGGAAAAAGTTAGTGAGTACAATAAAAATTACTATTGCGTGATACATATTGACAGAGCGTATGTAAAATAATTCCAGATGGTGAGCATCCTAACCACAGAAGAGTAAGATCTTCTGAGGTTATTATTATTATCACATAATACATAATACATTTACAGGCATTTCCTCAATCTTAGGTTTGACTTTACCGTGATAAACTGTTACTATGTTACCGTGTTGTGCCCTAATAGGGCTGTATATCATGCAGATGCCCGGTGTAGTGTGTTTCATGCATCTGCCAAGTATATTTAAGTATATTTCAGGAGGAAAAAAGTATGAAAAAGTTATTATCACTGCTCTTAGTGGCAGCAATGGGACTTTCACTGGTTGGATGTGGCGGATCTGATAACGGATCTAAGAGTGAGTCAAAGAGTGATCTGGAGTATGTAAAGGATAAGGGAACTCTCGTTGTCGGCGTTACAGACTTCGCACCGATGGATTACAAGGATGAGTCAGGCAACTGGATCGGATTTGACGCGGATATGGCATCAGCATTTGCAGAGAGCCTTGGGGTAAAGGCAGAGTTCGTAGAGATAGACTGGGACAACAAGATCATGGAGCTTGACGGCAAGACCATCGACTGTGTATGGAATGGTATGACACTTACAGATGAGGTTACAAGCTCAATGGCATGTTCAGATGCATACTGCAACAATGCTCAGGTGGTTATCGTGCCAAATGATAAGGCAGACAAGTATCAGACAGTAGACAGCATCAAGGAGCTTACATTTGCTGTAGAGGCAGGAAGCGCAGGCGAGGATCAGGCCAAGGCACTTGGACTCAACTATACAGCAGTAAAGGCACAGGCAGATGCACTCATGGAGGTTGCAGCTGGAACATCGGATGCAGCGATCATTGATTCACTCATGGCAGCTGCTATGGTTGGCGAGGGAACAGGTTATGACAAGCTCACATATACCGTAGGTCTTAACAGTGAGGAGTATGGCGTTGGTTTCAGAAAGGACTCAGATCTTGTAGCTGAGCTCAACAAGTTCTTTGCAGACAGTAAGGCTGACGGCTCAATGGAGAAGTGTGCTGAGACATATAAGGTACAGGCTGCACTTACAAAGTAATAGATAAGATATAATTAGTATTTTTACCATCACTTAGAGAGAAAAATTATTATGGATTTGTTTTTTGAACAGCTCCCGGTCGTACTTGGAGCTCTTAATACAGGATTTATACAGACATTAAAATTGTTCTTCGTGACATTGCTCGGTGCATTTCCGCTTGGACTTCTCATAGCACTCGGTTCCATGTCAAAGTTTAAACCGCTCAGCTATCTTATGAAGTTCATTGTATGGATAGTGAGAGGTACACCACTTATGATACAGCTGCTCATCATATATTATTTCCCGGGACTTGTATTTCACAATCCGGTATGGGGCGGCGGCGAAGGCGGAAGATTTGTTGCGGCATCGGTGTCATTCATAGTGAACTATGCCTGCTATTTCTCAGAGATTTACCGTGGAGGTATCCAGGGTATTCCTGTAGGACAGGAGGAAGCCGGACTCGTGCTCGGCATGACTCCAAAGCAGATATTCTTCAAGGTCAAGCTTTTGCAGATGATAAAGAAGATAGTTCCGGCGATGTCCAACGAGATCATAACTCTGGTCAAGGATACTTCACTTGCCCGTATCATCGCACTTCAGGAGATAATCTGGGCAGGACAGGCATTCATGAAAGGTTCGCAGGGAATCTCGGGTGCAATATGGCCACTCTTCTTCTGCGCATTCTATTATCTGATATGGAATGGCGTACTCACAGTTTTACTTGGCAAATTAGAGAAGAAACTTGATTTCTTTAGATAGGAGGAGCCGCAATGAACGCAGTTCATACTCGGAATCGGCTCCGACGACCTGCCCCGCTGCGGAGCAGAGGGGCGATACATATAAAATAGGAGGAGTCGCAAATGGCTATATTAGAGGTTGAACATATAAAAAAGAAGTTTGGCAAGACGGATGTGCTCAAGGATATAAGCTTTTCTCTGGAGCAGGGCGAGGTCCTTTCTATCATAGGATCATCAGGAAGTGGAAAGACAACACTTCTTCGCTGTCTGAACTTTCTGGAGATGCCAGACAATGGAGTTATCCGTGTAAATGATGAGATCCTGCTTGACACTGACAAGCCGGAGACACTCAAGGAGTCGGAGGTGCGCAAGAAGAGACTGCATTTTGGACTTGTGTTCCAGTCATTTAATCTCTTTCCACAGTACACTGCGCTTCAGAACGTAATGCTAGCAAGAGAGCTTCTTGCAAAGGAGAGACCGGATTTCAAAGTAAATAAGAAGAATATACTCGACGAGATAAGAGTTCAGGCAGAGGAACTTCTACGCCAGATGGGACTTGAGGACAGAATGAACAACTATCCTCACCAGCTTTCAGGCGGACAGTGCCAGCGAGTTGCCATAGCAAGGGCGCTTGCGTTGCAGCCGGACATACTTTGTTTCGATGAGCCTACATCGGCTCTTGATCCGGAGCTCACAGGAGAGGTACTTAAGGTTCTCAGAAACCTTGCAGACAAAAAGACGACCATGATAATTGTTACCCATGAGATGGCATTTGCAAAAGATGTTGCAAGTCAGGTCATATTCATGGATGAAGGATATATACTTGAGCAGGGAAGACCTGACCAGGTATTTGACAATCCGAAGATGGAGAGGACAAAACAGTTCCTTTCATCGTATTCATAAAGAATGTATATGATCCCGGAGTATCGACAGAAGTCGATATTTCGGGATTTTTTTATGGAGTTGATGACTATATCTCAAAGCCGTTTGATCTGGATGAGCTGCTTGTCAGGGTGGAATCCGTTCTTGGACGATGTGATAGAGACTGCAGACGTGGACGTGGCGGCACTCTGACATAGACTAGGACGATGAGATAGATGTGGATATGATATTCGATGCGTTCTGCCGTGGAAAGTCCAGACAGAAGGAGGGCGCAGGGCTGGGACTTTACATAGTAAGGTGCCTTGCAGACAAGCTGGGACATGAGGTGAGCGCGGAGGTTGCCGCGAGGTATTTACTATAAATATATCTATGTCGACTGGCCGAGATTAAAAATAACTTGGTCATGGCAATGTATTATGGCATGTGTATGAAAAATTAATACAGAAATAGTGAAGACACTAAATGTCGCTTGCCCAATGTCAGACGGGCAGGCAGCATTTGGTGTCTTTTTTTGAAGAGGACAGAAGAATGCCTACGACAACGGGACAATAAATCCGGCAATGCGTTCTACTTCATGTCGCAGGAAAAAATATCAGCAATCCATTCCCATAGCCCTGGCTTTGGTGGCCTGTGTCTCTCCCCTGGGATGATGTGGTGGGGCATAGATGGATGAGAGTTTCAGTGGATTATTGCCGATGTTGATGATGTTGTGCCATGTGCCGGCTGGTATACAGATGCATTCTCCTGCACAAAGATTCTGACGGAAACACAGTTCGTTTGGGCAGCAGCCCATCCTGACTGAACACTGTCCTTGTTCGATCCTGATGATCTGATCGGTATTATCATGGATTTCCAAACCTACGTCTGAGCAGGCAGGTATACACCTGTCTCTTATACACATCTCCGAGCCCACGAGACGCGTAGTAATCTC
>URJU01000065.1 GCA_900548315.1 uncultured Coprococcus sp.
ATTATAGATTGTCTATATTGCTATGATTCAATCTTTACTTTGTAATTCCAAGTTTTACAGCCTCATCTGCAACAGCCTTGGCAACTACTTTAGCAACTCTGTCATCAAATGCACCTGGTATGATGTAATCCTCCTTAAGCTCCTCATCTGTGACTATGGAAGCTATCGCCTTGGCTGCAGCCATCTTCATCTCCTCCGTTATGCCTGTTGCCTTGGCATCTAGGGCACCCCTAAATATTCCAGGGAATACGAGTACATTATTGATCTGGTTTGGATAATCTGAGCGTCCTGTAGCCATGACTCTGACGCCGCCCTTTGCAGCCTCCTCAGGCATGATCTCAGGTGTTGGGTTGGCCATTGCAAATACTATAGGATCCGCTGCCATGGATGCTATCATCTCTGCTGTCACTATGTTCGGAGCAGAAACTCCGACAAATACATCCTTGCCCTTCATGATCTCAGCAAGAGAGCCTGTCTGTCTGTCCTTGTTGGTTATCTCAGCCATCTCTGCCTGAGCCGGGTTCATCCAGTCCTGTCCAGGACACAGAGCACCCTGCTTGTCCACAAGAACTACATTGCCTATTCCAAGCTGAAGTAAGAGTTTACATATTGATATACCCGCTGAGCCAGCTCCGTTGATAACTACATTTGCCTCGTCAAACGGCTTGCCGACAAGCTTTAACGCATTTATAAGTCCAGCAGACACAACGATAGCTGTACCGTGCTGATCATCATGGAACACAGGGATGTCTAGTTCCTCTTTGAGTCTTTTCTCTATCTCAAAACACCTAGGAGCTGATATATCCTCCAGATTGATTCCGCCAAATACAGGAGCAATGCGCTTTACAGTCTCAACGATCTCGTCCACATCCTTCGTGTCAAGACAGATCGGGAATGCATCCACTCCACCGAACTCCTTGAAGAGTATGGATTTGCCTTCCATAACAGGGATAGCTGCCTCAGGTCCTATATCTCCAAGGCCGAGAACCGCCGTTCCATCTGATACTACGGCAACCATGTTGCCCTTGCATGTATATTTATACACGTCAGCCTTATTGTCACGAATCTTTCTGCAAGGCTCTGCAACGCCCGGTGTGTACGCTGTGCTCAGATCATCTCTGTTCTTTACTGACACTTTAGACACTACCTCTACCTTACCCTTATGCTCCTCATGCATCTTGAGACTTAAACTATTGTAATCCATGTCTGTTCCTTTCTGCGCACCCGCGCATCTTATATTTTATATCATAATAACCTTGACTCACATTTTAGTCAACGATATGTGCCAGCATATGTACCCTGTTAAATGGGAACGAGAAGTAATATCCATCTGCAAAATCCGCAGTGTACTCCAGTATCTCCCTGGCTATCTGGATACCGCAGTCTTCACCTTCCTGCCTCGTCGCATTCTCGCCATATCTCTCTATGATCTCGTCCGGGATTTCTATGCCCGCCATCTCATTTTTCATGAAAAGGGCATTTCTCCGACTCACCAACGGCATCACTCCCACAAGTATAGTCGCACCGGTCTCTGCCTTCATATCCCTGAGCACCTGTGCCTGCTGCTTTGAAAATACCGGCTGTGTCAAGAAGAATTCAGCTCCTGCCTCCATCTTCCTCTTTATCCTGTCTGTCTCGAATCTGGTATTTAACCTGTTCTGGTTGACAGCGCCGCCGTAGGTTATCTTGTCCGCGCTAAACACTTCGTCATTCATCGTCTGCAGCAGTTTCATCATTCCAACTGAATCAAAATTAAACACACTTCTCGTAGTTTGTCTGAACATAACCGGAACCGGATCCCCGGTTATGACAAGGAAATCCCTGATACCATTCAGCTGTGCCCCCAGAACACTTCCCCTTATCGCTATCGCATTTTTATCTCTGCAGCACAGATGCGGCATAACGCGAAGCCCCGTCTCCTTCTGAACTTTCTCAGCCATGAGTATCGAATCCGCTCTGGTTCTTCCAGAAGGGGAATCAGGAAATGTCACTACATCCACATGCGCTTGCTTAAGCGTGTGTGCCGCATCAAGCAGTTTCTGATCATTGTCGTCCACCGGAGGGGCAAGCTCGACAGCGATCAGCTTGTGCGCACATGTTTTTCCGGCATTTAAACTACAGTGCTCCATACGTTCATTGAGAAAATTATCCTTTTCAAGACTGGCAGCGTGTATCCTTTCCACATGTGTCTTGACGGTCTTCGCAATATCTCCGGACTCAACCCTGGCCATAATCTGTTTTATGTATTCCGGATTAGTTCCGCAGCACCCGCCTACGATATCAACTCCCAGTGCCGATATGTCCTGTATCTTGTCTATAAATCCCTCTTTATTGTCATTGAACACCAGTCTGCTCTGCGTAAATTTCGGATATCCGGCATTCGGCATGACGGATATAGGCTTTCCACAATCAATATTCAGTTTTCTGAGCAGCTGGAGCATATGATACGGTCCCACTCCACAGTTAAATCCCACACAATCAACGTTTGGATCATCTGCAGCCTGTGTCAAAAGTGCCCTGGCTGAAAATCCTCCATTGCTGTATCCAAACTGATTCACACAGAACGATACCATGATCGGTGTGTCCTTCCGCTCTTTCAAGTACTTAACAACCGGCTCAAGCACATTGAATTCCGGGAACGTTTCAAACCAGATGACGTCCACTCCCATGTCCTGCATCGTCTCACCGAGCACCTTATACTGTCTGACTCTCTCAGCAAGACCGAGTCCCGCATCTCCCGGAACCGGTCCTATGTCGCCGGCTATGCAGACTTTATCGTCAGCATCTGCATCCGCCGCAGCCTGTCTGGCAAGTTTCACGGCCGATCGCACATTTGCGATCACATAATCCATATCCGCATCTAAACTTGCTGTATTTGCGGCAAATGTATTGGTTCTTATAAGTCCGGCTCCCGCCTTCACGTACTCCTTATGTATCTCAAGCACACGCTCAGGATGGCGTATATTTGCAAGTTCTGGGGCAACCGTCCCCTGCTCACCATACATTGCAACATAACATGTTCCAAACGCGCCATCTGCTACAAGCAGTTTATTCTTTAGACTTTCAAGTATATCCATTCAGCATCTCCATCTTCTTATCTTAAATTGATTCCTGCGCCTCATCATCTACTGTAATAATGTATACTGCTCCAGATTCCACACATCCGTCACAAGCCCATCGTAGAATTCCGGCTCATGACACACGAGAAGTATAGAACCCTTATACTCTGAGAGCGCACGTTTCAGTTCATCCTTGGCATCCACATCCAGATGGTTAGTCGGCTCATCAAGCAAAAGTACATTTGTATCAGAGTTGATTAGTTTACACAGTCTCACCTTTGCCTGTTCTCCGCCTGAGAGAACCTTCACCTTGCTCTCTATATGCTTGGTGGTGAGTCCGCACTTTGCAAGAGCCGCGCGCACTTCATATTGGGTATATCCCGGGAATTCCTCCCATATCTCCTGAAGGCAGGTGTTCTCACTCGCTTTTACCTCCTGCTCAAAATATCCGATATGAAGATAATCTCCAAGCTGCGCCTTGCCTGATATGGCAGGGATAAGCCCCAGCACACTCTTGAGGAACGTCGTCTTACCAATACCATTTGTACCTGTGATAGCTATCTTGTCGCCTCGTTCCATTCGGAGGTTCATCGGCTTGGAGAGCGGCTTTTCCTTACTATATCCTATCACCAGATCATCTGTCTCGAATATAACCTTACCAGAGGTCCTCGCCTCTTTGAAGTTGAATTCCGGTTTTGGTTTCTCGCGCTCAAGCTGGATAACATCCATCTTGTCAAGTTTCTTCTGTCTGGACATCGCCATATTTCTGGTGGCAACCCTCGCCTTATTCCTCGCCACAAAATCTTTAAGCTCCGAAATCTCCTGCTGCTGTTTTCTATATGCAGCCTCAAGCTGGGATTTCTTCACCGCATAGACCTCCTGGAACTTGTCATAGTCGCCCACATATCTGTTGAGCTGGCAATTTTCCATATGATATATGATATTTACAACCGAATTTAGGAACGGAATATCATGCGAGATAAGTATAAACGCATTTTCATACTCCTGCAGGTATCTCTTGAGCCACTCTATGTGATGAGCATCCAGATAGTTTGTCGGCTCATCAAGCAGAAGGATCTCCGGTTTCTCAAGCAGAAGCTTCGCCAGCAGGACTTTTGTCCTCTGACCACCCGACAATTCCGTCACATCCTTGTCAAGCCCCAGCTGCAGCAAGTCAAACGCTCTGGCAACCTCCTCAACTTTGGAATCTATTATATAGAAGTCATGGCTGTCCAGGAGATCCTGAAGAAGTCCCATCTCCTCAAGCAGCGCGTTCATCTCCTCCTCGTCCGTGACATCGGCAAGCTTATCACATATCTCATTTATCCTCTTCTCCATATCAAACAGTCTGGAGAATGCATCCCTCAGAACTCCGCCTATGGTCATTCCCGGTTCCAGAACTGTATGCTGGTCAAGATATCCGACCTTCACGTTCTTTGCCCATGTCACAGTTCCCTCATCCGGCATAAGACTGCCTGTCACTATATTCATAAATGTTGATTTACCCTCGCCATTCGCACCTACCAGCCCTATATGTTCACCTGCCAGCAGTCTGAATGATACATTTTCAAATATCGCCCTGTCACCAAATCCGTGGCTGAGATTACTTACATCTAATATCATAAATTCTCCTTGTCTGACGGACGGCACTTTATAGCATAGATGTCTGAGGCATATGCCTCAGACCATTTCTACACCATAAAGTGCCTGTCTTTGTAATAATATCATTAATTGTTGTTTTTCACTTATAACATGGATTGTATATATCAGGCAACTACTTATTTTGTCTCAATGATTCACATTTCCTAGTCCACCGGCTTAAGATACATTGCCGAAAGTGCCGGCAGGTCAAATCCGAAGTCGCCGCACATGCCCTTGATGCTCTTTACAGTGTCCTTGGTGTTGCCGCCATACTTATTCCAATCTGTGTTCATCAGGACTTTCATGGAACCACCCTCACCGTATCTGAAATGATAATCCTTGTACATATTGCCTGAGAGGTTGAGCACGACAACTATCTTGTTGTCATTAACAACCCTCTGGAAAATATATACCACATCCTGTTCTTTGCCGCAGAGTATCCAGTCAAATCCATTCGGATCATCATCCCACTCCGACAAAGCAGGTTCTTTCATGTAGAGCCTGTTCAGATCCTTTATATATCTGTTGAACGAATCGTGATTAGGGTACTTGAGGATATCCCAGTCCTGCTCTCGCTTTTCGTCCCACTCACGAAACTGAGCTATCTCGTTGCCCATGAAGTTGAGTTTCTTGCCGGGATGCGCGTACATATATGCATAGAGCGCCTTGACATTTGGAAACTTTTCTTCATATGAACCGGCCATCTTCTGGATTATGGTAGCCTTGCCATGAACAACCTCATCATGGGAGAGCGGCAGCATATATCTCTCGTTGTAGAAGTACATCATGGAAAACGATAATTTATGATATTGATCCCCTCTGCAGAACGGAAGAGTCCTGAAAAAGTTCAGAGTATCGTTCATCCATCCCATATCCCATTTATAATCAAAGCCGAGACCGCCATACTTTACTTCTTTGGTCGTCCCCTTGTAATCTGTTGAATCCTCTGCGCAGAGTATACATGAAGGATGTCTCTCCTTCAGCCCCTGGTTAAGTCCCTTTATGAACTCCACGGCTCGGTCATTTACACCCCTGGATTCATCGCCCATCCAGTAGATTATCCTGCTTATGGCATCCATCCTGAGCCCGTCAAAATGATACTCTGTCAGCCAGTAATTTGCCGCACTCTTTAAAAAAGTCTGAACCTCTCCTTTTGAATGGATAAAGTTCTTGCTGCCCCACTCGCTGTATCCCACATCGTCAGTAGGATGCTCATACAGATTAGTCCCATCGTACTTTGCAAGTCCGTATCCATCCAGTGCAAAATGCACAGGCACATAATCCATGATCGCACCTATGCCATTCTTATGCAAAGTATCGATCAAAAATTTCAGGTCATTTGCTGTCCCATATCTCGCCGTTGGACTGAAGAAACCCGTATTCTGATAGCCCCATGACTCATCACACGGATGCTCTGAGAGAGGCATAAACTCCACATAGTTGTACCCCTGTTCCTTTAGATATTCCACGAGCATAGGTGCTATCTCCCTGTATGTATACCAGCCCTCAGACACTCTGTCAGCCTCGATGACCTCCTCTGGGGTGAGCTGCTTTCCGCTCTCGTCGTACACCGGCTTACAGTGCCATGAACCCATGTGCATCTCATAGACATTGAGCGGACCTCCCTTGCACTCATTTCTAGTCCGCATCCATCTGGCATCGCCAAATGTATACTCGTCCATGTCCCTTATCACAGATGCAAATGCCGGACGTAGCTCCATTCCAAATCCATATGGGTCGCAGTGGTCAACGCAATGTCCATCCCTCTGATATATCTTATATTTGTACATCTGCCCAACCTCAGCTCCGGGCACAAAGCATTTGAAAAAGCTGCCGTCATAACATCTTTCCATAGCAGTCTCTCCCCAAGAGTTGAATTCTCCTGTCACCGTCACTGATTCCGCATTAGGTGCATATGTCACAAAATTTACCCCTGTAGCCGTCTTCTTTCTGCTCTTACCCACGCTTTCCTTCACAACATGGGCACCCATCTCATTGTAGGCATCAAAGCACTTTCCCGAATAAAATTCATACAGATCCATAACAATCCCTCCATAATAACTCTCGCCATCTTATCCCTTTCAGTCAGTATCCGCTTAAGATCAGCATACTTATTGACTGTAGTAAACTTGCAATTAGTATAACTCCGTTTCAGATCCATATGAATACACTGTTATAGACAAAGGTAAAATAATTGACTATAGGCAATTATTGATAATTAACAGAATTTGGCACTCCCTTTTGACTATATATTCATTTTGATGTATTCTATAAAAAATCAGCCATATACAGACTATAAATTTACCATTATGCTGGCCACATCAATGGAGATCAGAAAGGAGCTTTTATGGACAGAAGAATTCAGAGAACCCGCAACAGTTTATTCAGCGCTTTCATAGAACTGCGCGCAACCAAACCTGTTGAAAAGATCACTGTGAAAGAACTTACTGAAAAGGCGAACATCAGCAAGCAAACATTCTATCTGCATTTTCAGGATATCTATGATCTGTCCGAATATCTTGAAAACGATGCCCTTCTGTCTCTCATAGGAGATATCCCTAACCCTGAATACATGCTGACTAATCCGGCTGAGGCAAGCCGCCAGCTGTGCAGCGCATTTATAAATCAGGGACATCTGTTCTCTATTCTCTTTCCGGATGACAACAGAAGCTACGGCATACTCACCAACAAACTTGATGCACTCATCAAGGAGAAGATCTATGATGTGCGTCCTGAATTCCGCGATGATCTGTCCAAGAATGTCGAGCTTTCCATGTTCATTCAGGGCTGTGCATACACATTCCTGAAGTACAAGGATCAGGATCCTGCAAAGGTTATCGATACTCTGGCCGGAATAATCGAACGCGCAGTCCGAGATTAACACATGTGATCCTATTAAGGTATGAGCAGATATCTTTCTGCCACAACATCACTGTTATCATCCAGGGATCACTCAACTATCTCACAGGCCACATACTCATAGTTTACCTTCTCACCTGCATTGACTGTCAGGTGGCATCTGCAGTCCACAGTTTCCTCTCTGCTGCCAACATAGGAACCTGAGTTTCCACAGACATAAGCCTCCATCATCACATATATCTGATCACCCATCCCCGCAAATGTCTCATATGGATATTCTGCCAGCAATTCTCCTTTTCTGACACTCACGTTCTCGTCACACTTCAACCTTATATTTATGGGTTGTCTTACCTTCTGCCAATCCCTCTGCCCTTCAGCTATAAGATAAATCTCTACCGTATATCCTTCCTTCGATACACACACTATCTGCCCTGCTCTGGTTTTACTATATCTAACCTTGCAGTCAAACGGCGCTCTGATCTCTCCCCGTGCGGCTCGAATCGCACACACGCCGATACACCCGTCTCCCACGTCCTGTATGCAATGAATATCAGATACGCGCACAACATCACCTTCAACAGACACATACACTTTCTTAAGCACTCTTTCATAATCAATCTCCTTACCCGATTCAACATATCTGTGACTCTCAATATATCTCTTAAGCTCCCCGCAAATGCGTTCCACTTGATCTTCATAAAACACCTGAATCTGCCGCCCCTTAGCAAGAACCCCCAGCGCGCCAGAAGATTTAAGTCTCATACGGTTCACAAGTGCTCCGTCATTCACCGTTACTCTCAGCCTTGTATCACTGCACGCCAGGTTATATATATTATCCATTCCTCCCAGGGCGTCTATGATGATTGCCAGTATTCCTGATTCATTCATATTTCTGTTATCTGCACTTCTGTCACTTGAATTTTTATCTCCCACATTTCTGTCATTTGGTGCTCTGTCATTATTGTCTATTTCTCCATCCCCGTCCACAGCATCGCCATCATTTTCACGCCTGCCCCTAAGTTTCACGGCGATGAGTATCACCGCAGCCGTCACCAGCAGCAGTATTATGGCATACAGCCAGATAGAGTCTCCTATCCTCCGGATCTCCTGTAAAACAAAAAGGACATCCATATATGCATTCCAATTCTCCATAAGAATTCCTCCTGCACATATGATGTCCTTCTCTATATTAATATATTCACGCTATTCATGGCATCTGACTGCCCCTTGTAGATTTATTTTATTTTTAGAGCGTCCTTACTGCAGCATCTTCGAAAATCTCTCCACATCCTCCTCAGGAAGTCTGTAGATCTTCTCGATCTTGTCCCTTGTCATCTCCAATATCCTGTTCTCAAACTTAGCTTTCTTTATATAATCAATGGTCTTATCCGGGAACACAAAATAACTCTCCGCAAGTCCAAATGCCACCCCATCCTTTGCATAGTAACCACCGTCCTGCATATGTTCAAATGCATACAGACATTTGTCAATGTATCTGTCGTTGACGTAATAGCACTTTAACATGACAGCCACAAACCTGAGTCTAAAATCATCAGACATATCCTGCCATGTTCCCACGGCTATTCCTCCCTGACCTTCCGGAACTTCTGCCTCCTGTTGTTTCTTTCTCCATTCCGGATTCAATTCAGAGTCACCCATATATTTCATGATAAATTCCCACACTATCTCCTGATACATGGATGCAGCCTTAAAATTGGCACAGAACGAATCGCACACCCACCAGTTGTCTATCTTTGGCACAAATTCATCCGCATACGCAAGTATCTCCTCAAGTTTTCCCTGTGCATATCCAAGGACCAGCCCCTGTAGCACAACGTCCTCCAGTGTGTCGTCCGGTGCATGCTTCAGGTACTCCTTCCAGTTGATCTCCGCGATCTGCTGCGCGATCTCTTTCAGATCATCAAGTCTGACTCCGATCACATTGCCGCATCCGGGCAGGTTCATGGCAAGATATTTGCCAAATTCCAGATCCATATGTTCATATAACTCATCCCTGACAAGTCTGTTCACATCCTCAAATGAACTGCTCTCCATCTACACATATCCCCCTTCCAAAAGGCATAAGAGTTATTCTTTATCGTCTATTATTTACCTGTTGACCACATTTATCGGATGTCCAGCCAAAAATGCGCCCATATTGTCCCCTGCTATCTGCAGCAGTCTCTGTCGAACTTCCCGCGGAGCCCAGGCAATATGAGGTGTTATAATGATATTCTTTGCAGTGAGCAGCGGATTATCCTCCTTCATCGGTTCCTGCGATACCACATCCACTGCAGCACCGGCTATGCGTCCCGAATTGAGCGCATCCGCAAGATCCTGCTCAACGATGCAGCCGCCCCTCGCCGTATTTATCACCAATGTCGTTCTCTTCATAAGCCCTATTGTTTCTCTATTTATCATGCCCTTTGTCTCAGGAAACAGCGGACAATGTATACTGATCACATCCGCCTCTGCAAACAGTTCTTCCCGGCTGACCCATCTTATCCATCCGCCCTCCGGAAGTTTCTTCTCAGTTCTGCTGCTCACCAGAACCTTCATGCCAAATGCATGGGCTATATCAGCTACCCTATGTCCTATACTTCCATATCCGATGATCCCCATCGTCTTTCCGTAAAGCTCCATCGTCGGCATCACGCTGTATGAAAAATCTTTACTTCTGACCCAGCCACCGTCCTTCACGGAACTGTTGTGGACACCGACCTGATTTGCCAGTTCAAGCAGAAGGGCAAATGTGAACTGAGCCACCGCATCAGTGCTGTACGCCGGTACATTTGTCACCACTATCCCATGCTCCTTTGCCGCATCCAGGTCCACGACATTGTAACCTGTGGCGAGAACGCCTATGTATTTCAGTTTAGGACACGACTCCATCGCATGTCTGTCTATAACTGTTTTGTTGGTGGTAATCAACTCCGCATCACCAATCCTGGCAATCACATCCGCATCATCCGTCCTGTCATACACTGTAAGTTCCCCATACTGGGCCAGACTGTCCCAGCTTATATCACCGGAATTGGCTGCGCAGCCATCTAAAACAACTATCTTCATATTCAATCACCATGCCCTTTTTATTATGATATTTACATTATTTTCTATCTGACTATATTATCACATTATCAGTAAAAAGGCACTCTTATGTCATTTTTGTTAAATCAAGCTCTGCATTTTATTCAACTATACCATATTTTTACACCTGTC
>URJU01000066.1 GCA_900548315.1 uncultured Coprococcus sp.
GCGTGCTACGGCGGCATATACAGTGGCGGATCTCCGCGGCACTCTCTGGCGGCGCCCACCCATCAAAAAAACAACATATCTAAAAAATCCAACATGATTCTAAAATCATTGATATATACGGATTGGAAACGTTTTCTTATAATAATGACATAAGGTAAAGGTACTGCAAAGGTGTTAAAAACATTCAATCAAAACTATATTTTTAAGGAGGAACGGTTATGAAAGTTAAGAGATTTGCAGCAGTTGCACTTGCGGGTGTAATGGGAATGTCAATGCTGGCAGGATGTGGAGATTCAGGAAAGGATGAGTCAACAACAGCAGCAAAGAGTGATGCAACAGAGGCTACAGATGCAACAGAGGCAGCTTCAGAGGAAGAGGCAATCAAGACAACAATTACAGTATGGGGACCAGCTGAGGATCAGTCACCTGATTACGGCGAGTGGTTACAGACAACATGTGAGGCGTTCAAGAAAGAGCATCCAAACTGGGATATCACATTTGACTATGGTACATGTAGTGAGGGTGATGCAGGAAAGACTGTTACACAGGACGTTTCAGCGTCAGCAGATGTATATATGTTCGCAAATGACCAGTTACAGACTCTGATCGATGCAGGTGCTATCTCAGAGCTAGGCGGAAGCACAGCAGATTATGTTAAGTCAACAAATTCACAGGCGATCGTAGATTCTATCACAGTTGATGGAGGTATCTATGGTGTGCCATTTACAACAAATACATGGTTTATGTACTACAACAAGAAGACATTTACAGAGGATGATGTAAAGAGCCTTGACACAATGCTTGAGAAGGGTAAGGTTTCATTCCCACTCACAAACTCATGGTACATCGCAGCATTCTACCTTGCAAATGGCGGAACATTATTCGGTGATGGTACAGACAATGATGCAGGAATTAACTTCGGTGGTGACAACGGCAAGGCTGTTACAGACTACCTGGTAGATCTTGTAAACAACAAGAACTTTGTAAACGATGAGTCAGGTGTTGGTATCTCAGGTATGACAGATGGTTCAATATCAGCAATGTTCTCAGGCTCATGGGACTACGCAGCATTACACGATGCACTTGGAGATGATCTCGGAATCGCAGTTATGCCAACAGCCAAGATCGGCGGTGAGGACAAGCAGCTCCTCTCATTTGCAGGATCAAAGGCAATCGCTGTAAATCCTAACTGTGAGTATCCACAGGTTGCAGTTGCACTTGCACTCTACCTTGGAAATGAGGCATCACAGGAGTCACACTACACAGCAAGAAACATCGTTCCATGTAACACAAGCCTTCTTGAGAGCGATGCAGTTAAGGGCGATGCACTTGTAGCAGCTCAGAATGCAACATTCGATACAACAGCATTCATCCAGCCATTTGTTCCTAAGATGGGCAACTACTGGACACCAGCAGAGAACTTTGGTAAGTCTCTCGTAAATGGTGAGGTTACACATGACAACGCAGCAGATATGACAGAGTCATTCAACACATCACTTAACACTGATGTAGCACAGTAAAAATACTAGTTATATATTTCAAAAACAGGTGCTCCATTCATCTACAGGTGATGGAGCACTTGTAATAAGAAGAGATAATGATTTACTTTGAGACGGAGGTGTTAGGATGGCTCAGGCTATAACAAATAAAAAAAGCAAAATAAAGAAAATACGAAGATCTGATTACCCATATACCGTTGCACAGGCAGCGGCAAATGGAGACATAGCTACCAGAATTTCATTTCTGATCTTGGGGTTTGGAAGCATAGTCAGAAAACAGTTTGTAAAGGGATTTTCGTACCTGGTACTTGAGGTACTGTTTATATGGTTTATGATAAAGCACGGAGCATCACTCCTGGTGGATCTCTTCCATCTGGGTGGTCAGGAACAGCAGAAGGTCTGGAATGAAGCAAAGGGTGTATTTGAATATACCCAGGGTGACAACTCTCTGCTCATGCTCCTGTACGGTGTGGCAACACTGTTTATAATTTTCGCATTCATCTGCCTTTGGGTAGTAAGTATAGAGAGCGCATACAAAGCGTATTGCCTGTGGGATAAAGGCAAAAAGGTTCCAAAGTTCAAGGACGATGTGAAGAGTCTGTTTGACAGCAATCTTCATGCTTTTCTTCTTCCTCTTCCTGTACTTGGAGTTGTTGTATTTACGATATTGCCATTGGTTTTCATGATCTTTATGGCATTTACGAATTACAGCAAGCTTGATTCACATACAGTTATATTCAACTGGGTTGGACTGAAGAATTTTGCAAAGATATTGAACTTTAGTGATGCAATAGGAAGTACATTCTGGTCAGTGCTTGGCTGGACGCTTGTTTGGGCTGTGGCAGCCACATTCAGCAACTACTTCCTTGGAATGATACTCGCAATGGTGATCAACAGAAAGGGAACCAGGGCAAAAGGTATGTGGAGAGCGATCTTCATGCTCTCAGCAGCGGTTCCGCAGTTCGTATCACTTCTTCTGATGAGAACGATCTTCAGTCAGAATGGTATCGTCAATACATTACTTATAAATAACGGAATAATCGACAATGCTATTCCATTCTGGAGCAATGCAACACTTGCCAGAGTCATGGTAATTGTCATCAATATCTGGATAGGAATTCCATTTACCGTCATGCAGGTCACAGGAATTCTCCAGAGCATACCGGAGGAGATATACGAGGCTGCGAGAGTTGACGGCGCAGGCCCGGTAAAGATCTTCTTCAAGATCACTCTTCCATATATGTTGTTTGTCACAGCACCATATTTGATAACAACATTTGCAGGAAATATAAACAACTTTAACGTTATCTACCTTCTGTCAAATGGAGCGCCTACTCCGGTTGGAAAGACTGCCGGAAAGACAGATCTTCTTGTCACATGGCTCTATAAGCTGACGGTTGATAATCAGTACTACAACTTAGGTGCTGTTATAGGTATCATGACATTCATAGTTCTCGCTGTTGTGTCACTGGTAACTTACCACAACACCGCATCATATAAAGATGAGGAGGGATTTCAGTAATGGCTAAATCAAATAACGAGATTAAAGTTAGAAGAAAATGGACACTGGGAGACATCGTGGTCCATATCATACTGGCAATCCTTTCGGTTATCTGGGTACTGCCGATCGCATGGATAATCATGATAAGTTTCAGAGGAGAGAAAGGACAGTATGTTTCAACTCTGCTGCCAAAGTCTCTGACTCTGGCGAACTACACAAAGCTTTTTACAGACACAGGTATCCTGAACTTCATGCAGATGTTCAAGAATACTTTGATAATAGCAATTTTCTCATGTATAATATCAACAGCGTTCGTGCTTGCAGTTTCATACTGTATGTCAAGAATGCGTTTCAGACTGAGAAAGCCATTTATGAATGTGGCACTTATCCTTGGAATGTTCCCGGGATTCATGGCTATGATAGCTGTGTATTACATCCTTAAGGTTCTGGGACTTTCAGAAGGCTCACTCATCAGGGTTGCTTTGGTACTCGTATATTCAGGCGGTTCAGGACTTGGATTCTATATCGCCAAAGGATTCTTTGATACTATACCAAAGTCGCTGGAAGAAGCAGCATACCTTGATGGTGCTACAAGATGGCAGTCATTTACAAGGATCATCATACCACTCAGCCGTCCGATAATAGTTTATACGGTTCTGAATTCGTTCCTTGCACCATGGATTGATTTCGTGTTTGCCAAGGTTATATGCAGAGCCAACAAGGACTATTACACAGTATCCATCGGACTTTGGAACATGCTCGAGAAAGAGTATGTGTACAACTGGTTCAACTCATTTGCGGCTGGCGCAGTGCTGATATCCGTACCGATTATCATTCTCTTTATGGTAATGCAGAAGTGCTACAAGGATAGCATGTCTGGAGGCGTAAAGGGTTAAGGATAATATATGAAATTATTTGCAAAACCTAAGTGGAATGAGGAAAGCATATGCCAGCAATGAAGTATCTGAAAAAAATAATAACATGTGTGCTAACAATTACCCTTATAATAATATGTGGCTGCCAGGACAATAACACCCCCTCCAACCCGTCTGAGGCGACCACAGATGCAGAATATGAGTCTGCCATGCATATTGCGGAGACAACGCCGCTTGGAAGGTATCCGGAACAGCTCACCTATACCCTGGGAAAGCTGTCCGGTGCAAATAATTCAAATCTCCCACAGGGAGAAACGTATGAAAATAACGCATATACACAGATATTAAATGAAATCTTAAATGTGCAGAACCAGGATATATTTGAGGCTGCTGATGATCAGTATGATGACAATGTATCCATGGTGATAGCACAGAAGGACCTTCCGGATGTGATGATCGTCCAGGACATGGATGAGCTGCAGTATCTGGTGGAAAATGACATGATCGAGGATCTCACAGACAGTTATAACAACTGTATGAGTGAAACGATAAAGAACATATATAAGAGTTATGGCAGCAGTATCATGGATGTGGTCACATTTGATGACCGTATCATGGCCATACCTGAGACAAATATATCAGATGGACCAAATCTGATATGGCTTAGAAAAGACTGGATGGATAAGCTGGGACTTGAGGCTCCGAGAACGCTTTCAGACGCGGAGGAGATCATCAGACAGTTTATTGAGAAAGATCCGGGAAATAATGGTGTAGGAAATACCGTAGGGCTGGTGGCAGACACAAGTCTCTGCGGCGGTTGTGGTTATAGCAGCGAGTACACGCTCGACATTGTATTTGCCGCATATGGGGCATTTCCAAAACAGTGGATAAAGGATGAGGACGGAAATGTTGTGTATGGTTCTGTACAGCCGGAGGCAAAGAAGGCTCTGGAGCATATACATGAGATGTACGAGGAAGGGATTCTGGATCAGAATTTCCTCATGCGGACAAGCAGCAACATAATAGAACTCATAGTGAATGGACAGTGTGGTTCGTTCTTCGGACCATGGTGGGCTCCAAATAATCCTCTTATGGACGCTGTAGCGACCGATCCAACAGCAAAATGGGAGCCATATCTGCTTGCCACAGAGGAAAATGGTTCAACTAGTTATCATACCCAGGTTCCGTATGGCAACTTTGTGGTTGTCAAAAAGGGATATGAGCACCCGGAGATAGTGTGCAAGATAATAAGTGTGCTGTTTGACTATGTAAGATATGAGGATAAAGACAATCAGGCTATAAAGGATTACTACAAACTCAATGTGGATCCTACCGCAAGACCACTTGCGATGAACGTGGATTACAACAATGCACTTCAGATATGTTATGGCGAGCTGAACCATGTGTTCTCTGGCATAAGGCAGCCAGATGATCTGAATCTGCTGGAACAGTCTTATTATGAAGCATGTGATTCATATCTTAAGAATGAAGACAATGCGTCGTCGGAGGACTGGGCGGCATATACATCCCGTATAACTGCGTGCAAGATCCTCAATGATGCGCGTACAAATAAAGTCGAATCTCTGTACTTCGGGGAGACCGAGACCATGGTGTCAGACTGGTGGCACCTTGAGAATCTGGAGAGCGACACTTACCTGAAGATAGTTACAGGTGAAGCTGATCTGGATGAATTTGACAGTTTTGTGGACAACTGGTACAAGACCGGTGGAACAACAATCACCAAGGAAGTTCGACGTGAGTGCCGGTAGCTGGATATATAATTAAATAAAAATGATTACTCGCTATTTTCTATAGAACCTGACGGTGTCAAAACCGTCAGGTTTTTTGCTTTTTCAGACGGAACGTCCATGGGGACGGAGGGGACAGGTACCTCCGTCCCCCTAAGGGTATGAATATAATTGGTGTAATGCACACAAGGATGAGATTGTAAAAAAAGCTCAAAATTTATATACTATGGATATAGTATGAACTAGAACACTTGGCACAATACTAAGGAGGATATATATGATACGAGCAATAGTATTTGATTTAGATGATACATTATACGACTGCCTTCACGAGAATGATAAGGCAGTGGATGACACTGTGAGATATGTGGCAAATGAACTTCTTCATATAGATGAAGTGACAGTGATGAAAGCCTTTGAAGAAGGCAGAGACATGGTAAAGGATCAGCTCTCTGCCTGGGATATGGCGGCGCAGCACAATAGGGTGCTGTACTTCCAGAAGATGCTGGAGATCCTGGGGGTATCACCATTTAGGTATGACCTGCAGGTGTACAACTATTTCTGGAACAATTTTCTGAACAGGATATCCATATTCCCCGGGGCATTGGAGTTTATAGATGATATGAAAGCCAGAGGGATAAAGATAGGTATCTGTACAGATATGACTGCTCATATCCAGTTCAGGAAGATAGACAGACTTGGACTTACGGGCAGACTTGACGCAATGATAACAAGCGAGGAGGCTGGTATAGAAAAGCCGAACCGCAGGATGTTTGATATGATAGCTGAAAAGCTGGGCGTAAAGAACGATGAGGTCATCTATGTGGGCGATAGCTACAAGAAGGATGTCATGGGAGCGAAAAATGCCGGAATGACACCGGTGTGGTATCTGTCGCTGCAGAACAAGACGGACGAGGATGTACTGGCTGCATGCAATTATGCGGAACTTCGAAATATAGTGAATAAGGTGATATAGAGAGCAGTGCGATAGCTGCACACCAGATTCCATTGATGCCAAACACCATAGGCAGTATCAATACCGCTGCAAGCTGTATCACTAGTGTTCTGAGGAACGATATGCATAAATATTTTCATTTAAAGGTATGTGAAGGAGTTGTTTTGGGTAGGTAGTGTGGCTATAATAATAGACATGGGCTATGAATTTATAGATATATGTTATGGATGACTGAAATCTATGCGGTGTGAAGAAATTAGTCATGGCCAGGAAAGGAGTATACACTTATGGGGTTTTTAACAGGTAAGACAGCGATAATAACAGGAGGCGGACGTGCAGTTCTCAGTGATGGAAGCTGTGGATCCATCGGATACGGAATAGCGACAGCATATGCCAAGGAAGGTGCCAATCTGGTGCTTACAGGACGTAATGTCCAGAAACTTGAGGATGCAAAGGCAGAGCTTGAGAGCAAATATGGGATCAAGGTTCTTGCGGTCCAGGCTGATGTAAACGCAGGTGCGGACAATGAGAGCGTTGTCAAGAACGTTGTGGAGCAGGCGGTTAAGGAATTTGGAAGAATAGATGTGCTCATTAACAATGCACAGGCATCCGCATCAGGTGTTACCATTGCAGATCACACAACAGCACAGTTTGACCTTGCCATATATTCAGGTCTTTACGCTGCATTTTACTATATGCAGGCATGCTATCCATATCTGAAGGAGACAAAGGGTTCAGTCATCAACTTTGCATCAGGTGCAGGTCTCTTTGGAAATTACGGACAGTGCGCATATGCGGCAGCGAAGGAAGGCATCAGGGGCCTTACAAGAGTTGCAGCTACAGAGTGGGCAGCTGACGGAATAAATGTCAATATAGTATGTCCTCTCGCATGGACATCACAGCTTGAGAACTTTGAGAAGGCATATCCGGATGCGTTCAAGGCAAATGTAAAGATGCCGCCAATGGGACACTTCGGAGACGTAGAGAAGGAGATTGGACGTGCGTGCGTGGCACTCGCATCACCTGATTTCAAGTACATGAGTGGTGAGACCATCACACTTGAGGGCGCGATGGGACAGAGACCATAGAGCAGTCAATATATCAAAAATGGCTTATGCTATGATAATAGAATATGATGTAGATGCGGATCCTGGTCCGCAGCTTACATAAAAAATGAGCGTAACACAATAAAACCCAGATGGGAAATGTGTTATGCTCATTTTGTTTAGCCGACTTAGTCATCAACTATCTTGAAAGGAAGTAAGTACAATATGAGTAAGGCGGCACCTAGACCGAACATGAAAACGGAAGAGAATGTAGGTGTTCTCTTCATGGCAATGTCAGTCACGGCATTTTCTGGATTGCCTTTTTTGTAGTATACTTTGACGGATTCTCCCATGTTAAAGTAATTAGTACCAGTGGATACTGTCTGGGTATATGTCTGGTCATCAATGGTGTATTCGACGATTGTATCAAAGGTTACTGTATGGTTGCTGGCTTTTCTGTAACGACCGGAATAATAATCATATTGTTCAGAATACTTTACATATCCGGTTGTCTGTTCACAGCCAATACTTTGAGTCCATGCAATGATATCCGGTACGATATACTTCAAGCAGCCAAGCCCACCCAGTATCAAAAAAACGATCGCCAGGTACAGTGCCTTTTTGTTTTCCGGGTTTCTCCGGTAGTCTTTCACGATTCTCGTCATTAGAATAATCCCCCTTAAAAATAAAACTTGTCATCCTCCCAAGTTTGATGACCATCCACATTATAATATAAAAAAATGTATTAATAAAATGTAATATTACAATATAATATGCTGTGAATTATCTCAAATAACTTACTTTAAAATAATTTTGAATATATCCACATCTCAAACCAGATGGCCGTCCGCTTGTCGTTAATGAGATACAAGGTTTCTTAAAAAAATATGAAATATCTGCCATCCTTCTTGAATAACCTTACTTAGAGTACTTATAATATAACTTTATTAAAGAAATAATGAGATGTCATGGGCAGTCGATGAATAACATTTGCCGACCATATACACAGGAAGAGGTGTTTTATTTGGATACAAACTCAGAAAGCAATTTGGATACACGAGGAGTCCCGATCATGGGTCTTACATCGGAGGAAGTAAGGGAACGGATCGACAATGGACAGACCAATCACACGGATATAAGTACGCAGAAGACTGTGGGGCAGATCGTCAAGTCCAACCTGCTCACATATTTCAATCTTATATTCCTCATACTTACGGTGCTGCTATGTATCGTTGGATCATTTAGGAATCTGACTTTCCTGCCGGTTATCATAGGCAATACGGTTATAGGAATATTTCAGGAGCTGCGTGCCAAAAAGACTCTTGACAAGATGAGCATGTTAAATGCGCCGCATTCGATAGTTGTGAGAGACGGAGAACAGCAGCAGATACAATCAGAGGAACTGGTTAAGGATGATATCATCATTCTGTCGGCTGGCAATCAGATATGTGCTGATGCTACGGTGCTCAGCGGCAGTATATCGGTAAATGAAGCCCTGCTCACCGGTGAGTCGGATGAGATCAAGAAGAAATCAGGTGATCGACTCATGTCCGGAAGCTTTGTGGTGTCTGGGCAGTGCTATGCCAAGCTTGACAAGGTGGGCAATGAGTCATACATATCACAGCTCACAGCCCAGGCGAAGGCCATGGGTGACGGCGAACAGTCAGAGATGATCAGGTACATCAACAAACTTGTAAAATGGGTTGGAATCATCATCATACCAGTGGGAATCATATTGTTCTGCCAGGCGTATATCATGAATGGAGAGACATTCAAGAAGAGTGTTGTATCGATGGTTGCGGCGGTTCTCGGAATGATCCCTGAAGGACTTTATCTGCTCACAACTGTTGCGCTTGCGCTCAGCACAATAAGACTTGCGAAGAAACAAGTGTTACTGCATGACATGAAGAGTATAGAGACACTCGCGAGAGTCGATGTACTCTGTGTGGATAAGACCGGAACCATCACTGAGCCGGGTATGCAGGTTACAGAGTTGGTGATAAGCGGCAGATGCGGCGATGCCGAGATGGACAAGAGAGCATTTGCGCACTTGCTGGCGGATTACTCGGCGGTCATTGAGGACAATAATGCCACAATGGAGGCGATCAGGGCCTATGTGGCTAAGAATGAGATAGAGAAGGGCAGCAGGACACTGCTCAAGACACAACCTTTCACATCAGCGAACAAATACAGCAAGGTGTCATTTGTCGAGGGAGACTATATGCTTGGTGCTCCGGAGTTTATAATGAAGGATAGGTATGAGGAGATATCTGAAGAGATAGAGGAGTACCAGAGCAAGGGATACAGAGTCCTTCTTATGGCGGAGTCAGGAGAGGATTCTATTGGTTCGATAAGACCATTAGGAGGCATATCTCCTATTGGTTATATAGTGCTTTCAAACCCAATAAGGGAAAATGCCGAGAGTACGTTTACATATTTCAAAGAGCAGGGCGTTGCCATAAAAGTCATATCCGGAGATAATCCTGCCACAGTATCAGAGGTGGCAAAGCGGGCAGGCATAGATGGAGCGGAGAACTATGTGGATGCTTCCACTTTGGCGTCTGAGAAGGATATAACTGAGGCTGTGGATAAATATACAGTATTTGGAAGAGTTACACCTAAACAGAAACAGCTCATAGTCAGGGCGCTCCAGAAACAGAAACACACGGTTGCCATGACTGGTGATGGTGTAAATGATATACTCGCAATGAAGGATGCTGATTGCAGTATAGCCATGGCATCCGGAAGTGAGGCGGCTGCGCAGGCGGCACAGACGGTGCTTCTGGATTCGGATTTCGGACGTATGCCATATGTGGTGTTTGAGGGAAGACAGGTGGTCAACAATATACAGAGATCAGCAAGCCTCTTCCTTGTTAAGAATATATTCTCACTGCTGATGGCCATATTCTCAGCGATATTTGCGATCACATATCCGCTGGAGCCTTCACAGATATCGCTCATAAGCATGTTCACCATAGGATTGCCGGGATTCTTGCTGGCACTTGAGCCGAACAGGAATCGTATAGAGGGAAACTTTATGGTAAATGTCATGTTAAAAGCATTGCCTGCGGGACTCACGGATGTGTTGTCGGTCGGAGCACTTGTAATCCTGTCTCTTATACACATCTCCGAGC
>URJU01000067.1 GCA_900548315.1 uncultured Coprococcus sp.
GTCTCGTGGGCTCGGAGATGTGTATAAGAGACAGTTTTATTTATTATATAAATTATCAATTCTTAACCTTAACAACGTCCTTCTTTCTGTACTTCTTCACCTCATACAGTTTCTCATCTGCCATAGTCATGGCATTCTGAAGACCTTTCTTGTTATATTCAACGATCTGGCAGTTTCCAAGAGATACACTGACCTTGTAAGGCTTGTCACAGTGTTCATTAAACTTCTCAAATGAACTGTATACTTCCTCAGCGAATGCATCTGCAGCGTCAGAGTCCTTAAGGTCGAGTACAAGACAGCAATACTCGTCTCCACCTATTCTGCCTACGATCCCATTATCGCCTACAGATTCGATCAGAATATCTCCTATGGTCTTGAGAGAGAAATCGCCCTCATCATGGCCATATCTGTCATTGATGATCTTGAGACTGTTCATATCTGCATAGAATACAGTAGCAGTCCTTTTCTGCTCCTCACATTCCTTGAGCAGCTGTAATGATCTGTCAAAGAAACCTCGTCTGTTCATGATTCCTGTCAGAGGATCCTGCTTTGACAGATTGTCAAGCATAATGTTGTTTTTCTGCAGGATCGCCATACTCTCCTCAAGGCGCTTCATGATCTCCTCGTTCGTCTTGAGCAGATTGATCATCTTGACAGCAGCTGAGACCTGGTTTCCAAGAAACTCCCCATTCACCAGAACTCCTTCCGTGAGATCACACAGAAGAACTCCATAGAGTATTTCGTTGGAATACAGCGGCAAGAGTACATATATTCCAGCACCTTCCACACCGAGGCTCTCAAAATCATAGAGATTTGATGACGACACCTTCTGGTTCACAGTGATCACACTGCTGACCTTCTCCTTCAGATCCTTAGTCTTCAGGTACAGCTGATCCGGAAGTTCAAACGGTTCACCGATCAAGTGTATTATCGGCTCTTTATAGAGGAATATGAATGCATTCTCTATATCCAGCCAGTCCATAGTGCCAAGAATCTCTCCATAACTTCTGTCGTTGCCTCTGTCAAAACTCAGAACCTTCTGGATAAATGTCTTCATCTTGAACTGAGTCTTATTTCTCTCCTCCCACTGTTCCGAAAGCATATGGTTCATTGAGAGATATCCCTCAATAACATTCTTACTACGTTTTCTTGATCCGCCTTTTTTACAGAATGAATCTCTTCTGATAAACTCAGTCGGAAGTATCTTACTCTCAACCTGCTTGCCATCAATGAGCCTGACCATAAGATTTACTGCCTCTGAGCCAAGTTTTCCCGCGTCTGCGCGCACAGTCGAGAGCGTCGGATATATCTGTGTAGCCCACTCAATATCATCGTAACCCATCACTGATATATCTCTTCCCGGCAGAATATCCCTTGCCTTAAGTTCTTCATAAAAACCAGATGCACAGGAATCATTCACGCAGAACACTCCCTGCATATCCGGATTCCTGTCTAAAATATCTCTGAAAACCTCTTTTGATTCCGATGTAAGATTGCCCTCCACATAAAGCCCCGGATCAAACTCTATTCCATGAGCCTCAAGCACCTCAATGTAGGTTCTCCTTCTCTCCTTTGCATCATAATTGGAGTCCGGACCGCCTATCATGCCTATTCTTGTATAACCAAGTTCCTCGATCATGTAATTGAGTCCTTCTCTTATGCCTGCTCCATTGTCATATCTGACACAAATCTGATCCGGCTCATCTGCAGCCACTATCACACACGGCATCTGCAGATATCTTTTCATAAATTCGCTGATACGCTCCTTGGTTGCAAAGCAGCCAATACAACTCGATGCAACAATAACGCCGTCCAGATTCTCCTTTGTAACATAGGAGAACAGTGTCTGGTACTGATATTCATAATATATATCTGACGTTTCTGGGTATTCCCGGTCAAGGAACTTACCCGGAATAACAACTATATTGACATCAAGTGTCTTTGCCTTCTCTATAACCCCATGACAGAGCAGCCTCGTAAAATCATCCGTGATTCCGCCTACCAGAACACCTATCGTCTTTCTCTTCATAACTATCCTCCTTGACCTTCTCTTCCAAAGGCAGGATCTTACTTGCTGACTGTGGATGCTACGATCTCCATATTGCCCTCAAACACTGGCTTGCTGTATCCGTTTGGCAGGATAAAGTGATCACCCTTCTTTATCGCGTTTCCATCCACTGTTCCACTTCCCGCAACTACGGACATGATAAGGAATGGCTTGTCGCCCACATTCAGCTCTGCCTTTCCCTCAACATCCAGCTTGTATACTGTGTAATACTTACAGCTTATAAGCTCACAGAGTTCATTTGTCTTATCCGCCTTGACACTTATAACGCTGTCCTCAACCGGCTTTGCAGGAACTGTTATAACATCTATGCTCTGCTTTACATGCAGATCTCTCGGCTTTCCATTGCTCAGTCTGTCATAATCATAAACTCTGTATGTGATATCACTGTTCTGCTGCGTCTCAAGAAGTGTAATTCCGCCCTTGATCGCGTGTACTGTACCAGGATCTATCTGAATGAAATCCCCCTTCTTAACAGGGATCTCTCTGATAAACTCCTTCCATTTCTTACCTTCGATCATATCGCACAATTCTTCCTTTGTCCTTGCATTATGACCGATTACAAGTGTTGAATCTTCCTTGCAGTCAAGAATATACCAGCACTCCATCTTGCCAAATGAACCATTCTCATGCTCTGCTGCGTATGCATCGTCCGGATGCACCTGAATACTCAGATCATCTTTCGCATCGATTATCTTGATAAGCAGCGGGAATCTGACACCGTCTATACCGCCAAACAGCTCTCTGTGGCTGTCCCATAAGTCGGCAAGCGTCTGCCCCGCAAACTCGCCATTTTTCACTGTACAGTTGCCATTCTCATGTGCCGCAACTCCCCAGCACTCGCCTATATCATCACCCTCAACATCATATCCGTATTCTTCTCTGAGCTTTGTACCGCCCCAGATATTATGTGTAAACACCGGATTCAAAAAAAGTATTTCCTTATTCATCGTTATTATCCTCCTTTTGACGTACGGCAATTGTGTGCATATCCGTACGGTGTACACATCCGACTTGTCTGGCTCGGAACGCTCCCGCTCGTTTCGCCCTGCAGCGGATACTAAGATGCCGCTAACGCGCCATCTAAGTACCGGCGGGCTCAAATGTCCGAACCATGACAAGTCGAATATGTACACCTGTTACTGATTACACCAATCCCCAATTGCCTGTTCTATATAAGACGGTGAAGAAATCACATTTTTACATTGACCATGACTTCTTCACTCGTCATTTCCATGATAATGTATGCCACTGTTATTTTATTTTATCTGTTGCCTTTTTTCAATCATATAACCTGTATTATATCAGATACGAACCCTGCCATATAATTGCAAAACCCTCAGAATCAAATTCAGCCTGGCTTACTGCCAGGCTGTCATAGTCTAAAAGTTTTGGCAATCACCTGCCATTACGTTTCTTTTTTAGAGGGGTCCCCGAAGGCGGTGGGCACCGCCTTCGGGAATGAGAAAAATTAATACAATTGCCGCGTATGAGTAGGGGCTCATCACGCTATATAACTAACTATCTTCTACCGATCTCGGTATCAGAAGTTGTTACCACACTGTGTGACTTGATGTAATCTACGATCTCATCAAGCTTTGTAAATGCAAGACCAACATAGCTGTCAGCTGCACCGTAGTAAATGGCGATCTTTCCAGACTCGCTGTCGTGAATAGTAGCACATGGGAAACATACATTAGGAACAAATCCACGCTCCTCGTACCACTCTTCCGGTGTGAGAAGGAAGTTCTCACAACGATACTTAACGATCGATGGGTTGTCGATATCAAGGATTGCTCCACCGATTGAGTATACATAACCATTACACGTTCCTGATACTCCGTGGTAGAATAACAGCCATCCTTCAGAAGTCTCGATAGGAGCTGCACCGCCGCCAATCTTGAGTGACTCCCACCACTCGCTGCTCTTGCCCATGACATGTCTGTGCTTACCCCAGTAAACCATATCAGGACTCTCACTTACGAATATATCACCAAATGGTGTGTGTCCACTGTCACTTGGACGTGACAGCATCACGAAATTACCGTTGATCTTTCTCGGAAAGAGAACTGCATTTCTGTTAAATGGAAGGAATGGGTTCTCGATTCTCACAAATGTCTTGAGATCCTTTGACTTTGCGATACCTATCGCTGCACCGTAGAAATCCTGGCACCAGATTGCATAATATGTATCCTCTACCTTTACAAGTCTTGGATCATATGCGTATATAGGCATGAACTCTTCACCGTTCTCATCAACAAACTTGATCTTCTCCTCGCTGATATTCCAGTGGATAGCATCCTCGCTCTCTCCGAGGTAGATGTATGGAATTCCATTTACCTGCTCGCCTCTGAATACTCCAACAAATTTTCCCTCAAATGGAACTACCGCGCTGTTGAATATTCTTGCAACACCCTTTGCCGGGTTTCTTCCTATTATAGGATTCTCTGTATATCTCCAGATTGGAGCATCATGATTATCATTTGCCGGTCTGTCCTGCCATGGCACGTTTGGCACAGGGGCGCTGAACATTTTTACTTCTGACATAAGTACCTCTTTCTTCCGGCATCTTAGCCGGATTTTTTATTTTATTATCACGTTATATGGTATCTGCACAGGCAAAAGGCATACTAACCAACGTGTTGTTTCATCTGGCAGCCCATATATTATACTTTCTTACTTGTCTGCATTCTTAAGGAACTCGAGGTTTTTCCTGATCAACTCACATCTCTGTGCTACACACTCAACGCTTCTTCCCGGATCAGAAGGTGTGTTGAATACATAATCAATGAGTCTGTCAACTGTTGTTGTTGCAACATGCATTCTTGTATCGCTTGATGCATAATAGATGAACACCTCGTTGTTCTCGTTTACGATGGCGCCATTTGTGAATACAACGTTTGATACATCGCCGACTCTCTCCTCACCGCGAGGTCCGATGAGCATTCCTGATGGCTCAGCGATAACCTTTGAAGGATCATTGAGATCTGTCGCAAATGCATAAAGCACGTATCTGAGACCGGCTGCTGTATTTCTCACACCATGTGCGATGTGGATCCAGCCCTTGTCTGTCTTTATAGGAGGTGCGCCTGCACCGTTCTTTGCCTCTGTTATAGTGTGGTACTTACGAAGACTTGTCATCTTCTCCTCGTCTATAACCGCATGCTCTATATCATCACAGAGACCGAATCCGATTCCGCCGCCGCTTCCTGTCTCGATGAAATCATCCATTGGACGTGTGTAGAATGCGTACTTGCCATCCACAAATTCAGGGTGAAGTACAACATTTCTCTGCTGTGGGGAACGAAGAGTCTTGAGGTTGTCAAGGCGCTCCCAGTGCTTTAAATCCTTTGTTCTCACGATACCTGCTGCTGCAACTGCTGCTGAGAGGTCATTTACAGTTGTATCCTTGCTCTCTGAACAGAACACACCGTAGATCCATCCATCCTCGTGCTGTGTCAGTCTCATATCATATACATTTGTCTCCTCAGGACATACATCGTCCAGAAGGATTGGATAATCCCAGAAACGGAATCCATCGATACCGTTGTCACTCTCAGCTACGCCGAAGAATGACTTTCTGTCATTTCCCTCTATTCTTGCGACAAGATAATACTTGCCGTTCAGGTAGATAGCACCTGAGTTCATGACAGCATTAACTCCGAGACGCTCAATGAAGTATGGATTTGTCTCAGGATTTAAGTCATATCTCCATGTGAGAGGTATCATCTCTCTTGTGAGTACAGGGTACTCATATCTGTCATAGATTCCATTATAGAAATCTGTCTTCTTATTCTTTCTCTCAAGAAGCTTGTTCAGTTTGTCAAGCTCTACATAATATTTCTCATTCATCATTTAGGCATTCTCCTTATAATTTGAAAGCAATTGAATGCTATTTATTTGCCGTCATCGAGTCTGTTCATAATCTCAAGACACATTCTGCCGTTGTGGTATGGGCACTTCCACGGTTCAACTATAGGTCTGCCTACTCTAGGTGTTCCATCCGCATTCAGATCCCAGAACCACTCTGAACCAGGTCTCTTGTCTATGAAGTATTCTTTTATGTACTCCCAAACCATCTCGGCAGCCTTGTAATACTTCTCGTCGCCTGACTTCTGGTATGCATTTATAAATCCTACTATTGATTCTGCCTGAACCCACCATACTCTCACCGTGTATGGCACGCCCTTTTCACATTCTGTCAGGACTGAATGTCCATCGAAAGCAAGCTCATATATCTGCTCTGCAAGGATATCTGTAATCTTTGTGATCTTCTCTGTGTACTCTGCCTCTCCAAGCACCTCGGTCGCCCTATCCAGGAGCCATGATGTCTCAATGTCATGTCCGTATGAGTACAGATCGATCAGAGAGTTATAATCCTTATCAAAAAACACTTCCTGTCTCTTAAGCTCCGGATTGTATACCTTATCAGCAAATACATCGAGCAGCCATTCCAGGCGCTCCTTTACCTTGGAATCCTTGGATACCTTATAAAGTTCTGTGTAAGCCTCAAGTGCATGGAGCAGTGTGTTCATTGTTCTCTCTGCGAGAACACCATTCTCAGAAAGCTTATCATTTGACTCTGGCTTGAACTCTCTTGTAAATGCCTCGAGATAGCCACCTTCGTCAGTACATTTCTCTTCTATTGTATGGAAAAGCTGCAGGGCCAGGTCCAAAGCTTCCGAATCACCGGAAGCTTCGTAATAGGCGGATAAGGCATATATACTAAATGCCTGATTGTAGGTGTGTTTTGTCGTATCTTTGGGTGAACCATCGTAATTCATGGACCAATATATTCCGCCATATTCCCTGTCTATACAATATTCTTTCAGAAATTCATATCCATGAGCAGCCTCATCTAGAAGTTTCGGGTCCTTGAGTGCCTTATACGCACTTGCGAAGAACCAGGTAATTCTACTGTTAAGAATACACCCCTTCTCAGCCTTTTTATCAAGGTTGAGGTCGTAATCCATATACCCATAAAATCCGCCGTACTCATCATCCCTCAGGGCCTCCCAGAATGGGATGATAGCATCTATTAATTCTTTTTGAATTTCATTTCTCATATTCATGAACTCTCTTCTTCTAATAAATTATTAACCCTTTACAGCACCCTGTGTAATACCACTGTAGATCTGTTTCTGACAACAGATGAATACTATAAGTGCCGGTATGATCGATATGATAACACCTGCACATATCAGGTTGTACTGGCTGCCCATAGGTCCTACGAACTTGTAAAGTGAGATAGCCATTGTCTTGATCTCCGGGCTTATGAGGTAAAGGTTTGCAGCGTAGTACTCGTTATAGATTACAACGCCTTTCAGTATACAAGCAGTAACGATAGCCGGCTTGAGAAGTGGAAGTATGATCTTCCAGTAAATAGTCCAGTACGATGCACCATCCACGATAGCTGACTCGTCAAGAGATACCGATATGTTCTCCATAAACTGTATAAAGATGTAGATTGAGATAACATCTGTACCACAGCTCATGATGATGTAACCATATAAGTGATCTATGAATCTCAGATCACCCATGATGTTGTAGACTGTAACCTGCATAGCAACTGCAGGGAGCAATGATGCCACAAGGAAAAGTGTTCTGATAAAGCCGTTTCCCGGGAACTTGAATCTGTTAAGCACATATGCAAGCTGTGTTCCTATTACTACTGACACAATGAGTACACATATCATAACTATGACTGAATTGATGAACGCACGTCCCATGTTGGCAGTTGTGAATGCCTTTACAAAGTTGCTGAAGTTCAGAAAGCTTTCAGGAAGTTCCATTACTGAAGTAGCCTTATACTCATCTGTTGTCTTGAAAGCTGTTGTAACACATGATATAAGAGGTACAACCGCACACAGCGAGAAGAATATGAGTACAAAGTACTTGAGGAAACCTCTTACATAATATCCAACGGTTCGTTTTTCTTTTATTGGTGCTATGCTTGGCACATCTGTCTTTCCTCTTGCCATGTTACTTGCCTCCCTTCGCAGAAACAGCCATCTGCTTCATGTATTTCTTGGTATCTCTCTCCTGTTTCTTGCGGAGCTTCTTTGCCTTATAAGTCTCATCATCTGAGCTTGAATCCTTGAAGATGTACTCAAAGAACAGTTTCTGAAGCGCAGCACATATAAGTATGATAAGGAGAAGTACAACGGCCATTGCTGAAGCAAGACCGACCTTCTGGCTTGTATGTGCTATCTTGTTCATGATGATGAAGTAAGTACCTGTTCCATTTGCACCTGTTGTGATAACGAAAGGCTGCTCGAAAGCACTGAGTGATCCTGTTATTGCTAAAATTACATTTAATGTAACGATTGTCTTGATACTTGGCAGTATGATATATCTAAACTGCTGGAATTTATTTGCACCATCAAGCTCTGCCGCCTCATAAAGTTCTGCATCTACCGACATGATAGCTCCAATGAAGAGAACCATCATCTGTCCAAGGTATCTCCAGACCGAGGTTGAAACCAGTGTCCAGTTATTGACACTCTGGTCTTTGAGCCAGTATGGAAGGTTGTCTAAGCTAAATCCACACAACTGAAGGATTGAGTCAAACACGAATCCTCTTGTGAAGAAGAATTTGAAAATGAAACCTACAGCGATACCACTGATAAGATAAGGGAAGAAAATAAATCCCTTGAAAAGGTTACCACCTTTTACTCTGAAACTCAGAAGAGTTGCAAGGAAAAGTGCAAGCACTAACTGTACAAGTGCTCCTACAATGTAATACAAACTGAGCTTTAATGCACCGAAACAGTCCTTTCTTGTGAACACGTCGATATAATTTGCTAATCCTACGAATTCTCTCTTTTCTACAGGCGTCGTATATTTCATCTTGTAGAAACTAAATTTAACCATCTCTCCGAATGGTATATATGTAAATACTAATAGCAAAAGCAATGGGATAATTGCGAAGGCTGCGCATATTATAACCTGCTGCCCCTTCCTGCTTGACGCCCATTTACCAAAGCCGGATTGTTTTTTGTTAGCCATACTCATTCCACCGCCTTTTTTATAATCATGAGCTACACTGCTGGTAGCCTGTCATCAAATACTCGTTTGATGGCATTTTTCTCAAAATAAACCAGGGCGGGCAATCCCGCCCCGGTCTGTAGCTTATTCTTACTTATTTATATTGAAATCTTTATTACTTCTCAGTAACTTCGATTCCTAATGACTCCTGAGCATCTGACCACTTCTGGTTCCACTCAGCCATGATATCGTCGAATGACATGTCGCCATTTGCAGCATGCTCGATGATGGCCTGGATCTTGTCGTTACCACCATTGCTTACGTTAAGCTCTGACTCTGAGTTGAGCTGGTTGAGGTAATCCTCCTCGCCCTCAAGAGCTGCCTCGTCTGCAACGAAGTCAACACCGTCGAATGAGATCTTTGACTCTGAACCAGGAACAAGTGCAAGTGAATCCTCGTTGTAAGCATATCCTGACTTCTCTGTCATCCACTTAACAAATACAAGAGCTGCCTGTTTCTCATCATCTGAAGCGTTTACGTTGATACCGTAGCAGTAATCTGCACCTGATGAAGCGTACTGCTTACCATTTACTGAGATAGGGAAAGGAATGTATCCTATATCGTCTGCGTTAGGTCCGCCTGCTTCCATCTGTGGGTATGCCCATGAACCAAGTACCATACATCCGATCTCGCCGTTGTTGATCATTCCCTTACATGACTCCCAATCTGTTGTTGAGTAATCATCCTCTGTAAGTCCCTGTGATACTGCATCGTAAAGGATCTTATATACTGCATAAGCATGTGTATCGTCGCCATAGTTCTTGAATGGATCCTTTGTATGGGCTAACTTCTGGTTCTTGTATGTAGCATCGCCTGTTGCTGTGATTGAGATATAATCATCCCAAGCTCCCATTGTCCAGCCTGCCGCATAGTTTGTGTAAAGTGGGATGCACTTTGGATTCTTATCCTTGATTGCCTTGAGTGCCGCGATGAACTCCTCTGGTGTCTTAGGTACGTCTGTCACACCTGCATCAGCAAATACCTTCTTGTTGTATACGATACCCTGTGTTGTAGCTGCAAGAGGTACACCATATACCTGACCCTGATACAGCCATCTGTTTGAGTAATTTACAAGACTGCTCATTGTATCATAATCGCCAAATGACATGAAGTATGTTGAAAGGTCTGCCATGTCAACTGCTGGGATACACATTACTGTCTCGTAGTTTCCTGACTGAAGATGTGTAAGAGCATCTTCTGCATAGTTTGTATCTGTGATGACATCAACCTTGATGTTTGGATACTCCTTGTTGAAGTCCTCAAGATACTGCTTCCAGTTCTTTCCGCCGTAGTCATCTGAGTCCATATCAGTTCTGTTGTTGTAGAACTTGATCTCTGCTGAAAGATCTGTGAAGTCTGTTCCTAACTGGATGTCTGCATATGACTTGATTCCCTCAGCATCAGCTGTTGTGTCATCTGCTGAATCACTTCCTGTTGCCTCTGTGGCAGCCTTTGTTGCCTCTGTTGTGTCCTTGTTATCGCTGTCTGAGCCTCCACAACCTGCAAGTGATGCTGCCATAAGACCAGCCATTGCGATACATGCAATACGCTTTGATTTCATAGTTTTGTCCTCCTTAAAACCTGTCTC
>URJU01000068.1 GCA_900548315.1 uncultured Coprococcus sp.
CATGGTTTTTAAAACAACGTGTTGTGAATGTTTAAATACATCATCATTTTTATTTAAAATACAGTGGTTATCGCAAGTCGTTCCTCAATCAGTTTTTTCGCAGTGTTGAACCGGCAAAGATAATCTCCCGATATCGTCTCACAGTGTACTCCATGCCTGTCAAACCACGCCTTGAGCAAATCGCTGTAATGCCTTCTCTCCCGCATTATATCATCATTCCGGGTTCCGTCCTGGACAAAATCCGTTCCATCAGGATCAAGGAACAGCACCAGATCCCATTCATTTGTTGCATTTATCACACCTGCCATATCCGTGAGCCTGCGTTTTTGTTCGTCATCATCCATGAGCAGATCACAATAGAATCCTGTGGTCAGCGCATCGGTATCCACAAACAACAGTCTGTTGCTATGCCTGGCTGCCCTGCGGACCTCGTCCTTCTGTCTGATGAAGTTCTCCACCAGATCATCTTCAACCATGAACTCCTCTCCACCCGCATACTCACAGGTGTCACGCCCTATCTCCCGTACAAAATTTGTGTTATATGCCAGTGCAAGATTCTCAACCAGTGTAGATTTTCCTGTGGATTCACCGCCGACCACCAGAACCTTTCTGACGTAGTGATCCCTGCACACCTTTGGAATATACTCCCAGT
Organism: uncultured Coprococcus sp.; assembly: GCA_900548315.1. Classification (GTDB taxonomy): domain Bacteria; phylum Bacillota; class Clostridia; order Lachnospirales; family Lachnospiraceae; genus Coprococcus. Next base: position 653 of record URJU01000068.1, read on the forward strand.
GTGCCGTTGCCCACTCGCGGATCTCTGTCGAGGATACCGGAACCTCCGCCCTGTCAAAGTACACGACCTCACTCTCCGGACAGTACAGGCTCTCAAATCTGCCGGTTCCAAGATAATCCGAACCGCAGAACACTGCATCTATAGGCTTTCCAATCGTGTCCTTGATATCCTGTGCTCCCTTTTCCCAGTAATAATTCGTATTGTATTCTTCTTTTGAAACCGCCTTATCCTCTATCATGATTATCTTCACATTTGGCAGATGTCTTGTGCTGTTGAGTATCCAGCGATATCTCAGTTCCTTAGAGGTAGACTCTCTGCCCTCGCACCAGCTTATCATCACATACAGTTCCTCGCACATCGCCGCAGCACGTATGATGTCATGGATATGTCCTATGTGAAGCGGATCAAATGAACCCCCATACATTCCTACCTTATATCTATACATCATTTGTCAGCCTCCCTTACTCTGCCGCCGTACTGTCTTCGAAAACGTGTGCTTCGTTCAGGCGATTTCTCCTGACTTCACGCTCCCATCTGACACACATAATAACGGCGTTTCCAAGGTACACTATCCACATGAGCAGCGTCGCTATGTTGTCATTGCCACTCATAAAGTTTTGTGCCCACATATATATTGTAAACACATCTACTACGATCCATATCCACCACTGCTCCGCGAACATCCTTACAGATACAACCATCGCCACAACCGATGAAACTGTTGTAAATGCATCCACAAATGGCATAGCATCCCCAAGTCTCTTTAACAGTAGTCCATATAGGAATGTGCCGAGTGCCACCGCCAGCACCATGAATATCCTGCCCACTGCCTTCATGTGTTTCTTTCTTACCTCATGCGTCTCATCGTTCATATGTCTTGACCATACATAGAATCCAACAAACTGCATAGGCACATAATATAGCGCATTGAGCATCGTCTCACCGTAGAGCGCCGCCTTATACGATATGATCGCATAAAGCACTGTATTCACAAGACCGAATATGTACGCTGACAACTTCCCTTTTCCCGTGCACACTACACAGATCACACCTGTGGTTGATGATATGATCCCCATAACCGTATCATCCCAGTATATGGACAGTCCCACGATGACCGCACATGCTATAAGCAGCCAGGCGACCTCCAGCTTCTTCCAGCCCTCTATCTCATTTCTCACAAATTCTTTCAAAGTCATATATTTGTCCCCTTTCTCTCTATGTTAGTCCCTTACGCTACACCTCATTATCTTACGTCTGTCCTGCGCCTGAATAATTTGGCAGGTCTGTATCTCTCACCGGACTGATATGTATCTGTCTCCTCAACATATTCCGCGATCTTTCTTCTGAAGTTAGGCGTGGTGAGTTCCATGTCCCATATCTGTTCATACACATTCTGAAGCTCAGTGAGTGTAAATCTATCCGGCAGCAGGTCAAATGCCAGCTTCATGTCTCTCCTGACATCCTCCCGCAGTCCGAGCACCGCTTCTGTTATGATCCTTGCATGGTCAAATGCCAGTCCTTCACATTCCTCTATGTCGTAGCTATCCGAGCTTCGTCCACATGAGCTCATATCTGTTCTGCGCAGCACTGCCGTAAGTTTTATATCAGAATCTGCATCCTTGAGAACCAACCTGTATCTTTTCTCATTTTGGACTTTACGTGAAGTTTCATCTTCATTTTTAACAATTTCTTCGCCTGTACCTGACACCTTTGTTGACATCTCGTTCACAGAATGTCCACCTGCACCTGACATCTCTGTTGAAACATCTGTCAGTTCAACCGTAAACCATCTCGCATCCTGTGCATCATCTCCTGCCTTCAGATGACAGGCTCTGGCATTCATAAGTGCCATATAAGTTGATGATATGACCCAACCTCTAGGATCTCTGCCCGGCTCGCCATACACTCCGACAAGCTTTACATATGCATCTCCTATACCGGTCTCTTCGCAAAGCTCTCTTCTGGCGGAATCTATGACATCCTCTCCCTTTTTGCAGAACCCACCAGGCATAGCCCAGCATCCTTTATATGGAAATCCACCTCTTCTTATCAGTAGTATCTTAAGTTTCTTCTCCTGAAGTCTTCTTACATCATCGTACTCGTCATCCTTCATAACAGAAAATACAACCACATCCGCGGCAACAGATGGTCTGTCATATTTTGTTAGGTCATATCCCGCAAGGAATTCTTTTTCCTCATCGCTCATCTCATATGTCTTCATAAGTCTGCTTCATCCTCCTGTACATTTCCGCCGTTATCTGATTATATCCACCTGACACATCGACAAGGTGGCAAGCGCAGCCTCATGACTCTCCGGCGTCACTCCGGCACAGCATTTCGCATCAACCTTCACACTTATCTCAGGGTACAGCGCCTTTATGATGAGTGCATTGGACACAACACAAATGTCTGTGCAGAGTCCGACCATCTCAACATCCTGAAGATCAAAGTCTCCCCAGCCTGTATATCCAAAGCTGGTCTTGTTGATGTATATAGCGCCCGGAACCTCAAGACCATCTGCGATCTCCCAGCCTTTGGTCTCCTCTATACAGTGAGGGACCGGAAGATGCTTTCCCTCGTTGGTTTCCATGTAGTTCTCATAATGCGTATCCCTTGTGAAGATGATCTCATCCCCGCGGTCAGCATACTCTTTTATCTTATTTTTCACATTCTCCACGATGGCAACAGCCTCCTTTGTCCCGAGTGCTCCATCGATGAAATCATTCTGCATGTCAACTACTATAAGTGTCTTTTTCTTGTTATTGTCCATAATTCTTCTCCTTCTCCATTCAACTATCAACTTAAAATTTTTGATTGGCAAATTTTCGATTTTCAATTTTCTGCTCTCTGCTTTCATAAGAAAATCCACAAAGGCACAGATTCCTTATAAAACATATAAGTATATCTACATGCGCCATCGCTGTTATTATCAAAATGATAATATCTGTAGGTTGCTTACATGATATTATCATTTTGATAATTTGTCAACCTATTATTTGAAACTTACTAAAAAAAACGGCAGTCCTGACATGCCATGTTCCAAACCGAACCTATATGCCAGCACTGCCGTGCCATTATATTTCAATTACGTTTAATTATATGCAAATACGCTGTCAGTTCACACTCTGTCTCAATTTTCTTAGAAGTACAAATGCAAAGAATAGAACTGATATAACCGCAAATACCGCACCCACAAATCCTATATACGATATCGCACCTTTGTCACACACTATTCCGCCGATCCAGCTTCCACCTCCGATTCCGAGATTGAAAAGTCCGGAATATATGGCAGTCGCCACGGCAGCCCCCTTCTCATCCACACTTCTGATGACCTCCGACTGAGTAGTTACGTTAAACGCCATGGCCGTGATTCCCCAGAATGCACAGAGAATGACCATAGTTGCCAGGCTCTTTGATGCTGGAAGCAAAAGCAGCAGCCATGCAAGAAGCGTAGCCATAACTGTACCTATAAATGCAAATCTATGTCTGTCATACAGCTTTGAAAACAGATAACTTCCAAGAAGTCCCGTGGCACCAAATATCAGGAGCACTATGGTTATGACATTGTTCTGCAGCTTTGCGACCTGCTGCATAAATGGTTCTATATAACTGTAAACTGTGTAATATCCAAGCACAAAAAGTATGGTCTGGACATACAGACAGATGAGCACCGGATTCTTCAGGAGTGCCGGAAGATCCTTTACATGGAACTGCTCTCCGCTCGCTATCTTCGGGAAAACAAACGCCATATATACGAGCACTGCAAACGCTATGATTCCGACAATGAGAAACGTAACTCTCCATCCCATATACTGTCCCACAAGTCTTCCAAGAGGCAGTCCGGCTATGGTCGCTATGGAGGTTCCTGTTACGACCATGCTGAGTGCAAATGACCTGTGCTCCTCATTTACCAGTCTTATTGCAACCGGTGAGGCTATGGACCAGAATATCGCATGGGTGCAGGCAACACCGATTCGGGACGCCATGAGCACTCCATAGCTCGGTGCAAGCACCGACATGATCTGACATATTCCAAACAATGCAATCGTTCCCATGAACAGTTTTCTGAAATCAATCTTCGACACCAGAAGTATAAGTGGCAGGGACAGCAGCATGACTATCCACGAATACACCGTGATAAGCATTCCCGCCTTAGACTCCGATATGCTGAACGACTTCGCGATGTCGGTCAACAAGCCAATCGGCATAAACTCCGATGTGTTGAATATGAACGCCGAAACGGTCATTCCCACAAGCGGAAGCATTTCTTTTCTCGTCAATCTGCTTTTCATATTATTCCTCTTCCTTTTTTTTGTATTATGTTTTATGTGTTCTTATCTACATCTTATATACATTTTTGTGGTGATATTATGGGTGACCAGACTTTGTTTTATTCGTTTTCGCACGAATAAATTCTTCTATTCCCAATCACCAGCCACATCTTATAGGAAAGAGGAAAAACAGTCAATGCAATTTTGCATGATTATACTGTCCAAATGTTAGATGTTGCTCAAGCTCAGTTGTCGATCTTCTCTTTATCTCTTTATATCATGGTTGCAAATTGTAAGCTAATTCGCATTTATCCACTTCACAACCTTGCTACTGGCAGTCTTCACGATTGTTGAAAGCTGATTTCTGAATATGACCACAACCGCAAGGATTATAACTATCAATGCCACCAGCAGCAATATAGCCCCATTTGCTTTCTTTGATAAAAGAACCAGTCCTATTATCGTTACCACTGCCATCACTTGCATAAAAATAAGCTTTCACGCCAATTATATAAATGACGCAAAAGCCTATTCTTGTATATCCATATAAAATATTATCTAAAAAGCATGCCTTCTACTTCGATGGTTCGTATGTCGCATTCTCCGGCTTTACCTCTTTCAATACTGATGGGTCACAGTAACTATCAAAATCCGGTACATTATCGATATTTCCGGCATCCTTCATGTACTGGGCCATGTCGTTTACAGCCTTTTCAAATGTGTCATCGAAGATGTTTTCGTATGTATTCTGAGCCATGATCGCATATATGGCATCCTTGTCGTTGTTCAACTCCTTCGCAATTATTCCCGCGCACTCGTCGAGATTGGCATTGATATAGTCAGTTGCCTTTGTCATTGCCTTGACAAGTTTGACACATGTGTCTCTGTTCTCATTGTAGTAATCTTCTGTAACCTCAAATGTTGAGTAGAAATTCAACCAGTCTACGTCGCCTGTCTTCTCAGGGAAGTATGACTTTACACCGGTAAACAGCAGGGTCCCTCCGGCATCAAGTGCCTGACTCATATAAGGCTCCCAGCATGCCATCATATCTATCGAACCATTCTCAAGAGCTGCGACCTGCTCTGATGGAGACAAGTATACTATGTCTATCTTATTTATGTCGACACCCATTTCCTCACACATATTCTGTATTGCCAACATGAATCCTGCGCCATTCATGATACCCAATTTTTTGCCCTCAAGATCCTTTGCACTCTTGATAGTCTGACCTTTACCAAGTATCAGTCCCTGTGTATTTGAAGTATTGCTGTTCGTCATCAAGGTCTTAAGCTTAACGCCCTGTGCTGCAACCTCGGTACAGGTATACTGCGACTCGGCTGATACCGGAGCCTCACCGCTTGCTATATATGCGGGGAGATCCGAACTAGACTCGATGAGCTTGTTTGTGACATCCAGACCCTCCTCCTCAAAATAACCTTTTTCTTTTGCTATTACTATCTGTGCAGCCTCCTGTGGATCTGTGACACCATATATTGTGACCGGTATCAGACCTCCATCATCAGACGATGCAGCCGTTGTTCCGCTGCTTTTTCCTGAATCTCCACAGCCTGCCAGAAGAGCCATTCCCATGGCTGCAACTGTAAGTACACTTACGACTTTCTTCGATAATCTTCTGTTTTTCATCATAGTATCCTCCTTATTTTGACCTTTTCTGAAAAGCCCTGAGCTTCCAGTTGTTGATAAGCACTTATACTACTTCTGCTTTTGCATGTCAGAAATGTCGTTACTTTTCGATGGCATTTGTAACATCTGTCTTCCATTTGAGCACTATATGCTCGACAAACTGTATTATACTGAACATTATTATGTAGATCAGACCGATCATTATGATTGCCAGGAACATATCGTCCATCTTAAACCACTGCTTTGCATTGATGATCATATATCCAAGCCCCTTTGATGCGCCCAGCATCTCTGATACCATGAGTGCTCCGAATGTCATTGCCAGTGTGACCTTCATTCCGACAAATACATTCGGTATGGCGTTTGGAAGCATAACCCGTGTAAATATCTGGAACTGCGTTGCCCCCAGGGAAGTCGCCGCACGTATCAGAACCGGTGGTGTATTCTTTAGACCATCGGTTATGTATGGCAGCATGGTCATAAATGTACAATATGCAATAAGTCCTATCTTCGACGACTCTCCGATTCCAAACCATATTATTATGATAGGAAGGAGTGCGTATGGTGGGATAGGTCCGAGCAGATTGATGATCGGTGAAAACCATGCCTCCACAAGTTTCTGATTTGCAAATATAATTCCAACCGTTATCGCCAAAACTCCGCCTATCAGAAATCCCAGCAGTATTCTCCTGATTGATACGGAAGTGTGCAGCCACAGCGTGCCATCACCAGCATATTCCATTGCCTTTTTGATGATATCTGTGGGAGCCGGAAGGAACTTTGGATTGAACCACTCATGCATCTGGTTCATCTGTGTAACTATCTGCCATATCGCAAAAAACAGGATCAGTGATGTGATACTCAATATAAGTTCTTTTTTATTTCTTTTCTTTTTCTTCATATCTGCCACCTCAATCACTCGTCAGAGGTATGTCACCCAGCCTCTTTTCAAAATACTCAATATACTTTGCAAAATCCAGGGATTTCATATCTCTTGGTCTGTCCAGTTCAATCTTTACATCACAGTCAACAGCTGCATTCTTCAACACGATCACCCTGTCTGCCAGATACACAGCCTCCTGCACGGAGTGGGTGATAAAGAATATGGTGATCTGGGTCTTTTGAAATATATTCAGAAGCTCTCTTCTCATATTTTCCCTTGTCATGGCATCCAGTGCTCCGAGCGGCTCGTCCATTAAGATGATCTTTGGTTCATTTGCCAGAGCCCTCGCAATTCCAACTCGCTGCGCCATACCGCCTGACAGCTGTCTCGGATAATAGTCCTCTATACCGCCAAGCCCAACCATATCTATGTATTTCTTTGCGATCTTCTCACATTCTTCTTTGCTCTTGTGATGCAGTTTCGGTCCCATCATAATATTTTTCTTGACCGTGAGCCACGGCATGAGAGCGTGTTCCTGAAATACCATTCCCGCTCTGCCACTTGCCTTAGTGACCTTTTCACCGAAAATATCTATTTCACCATCCGAAGGTTTGATATAACCGGATATCAGATTGAGCAGTGTCGACTTTCCGCAGCCGGATGGTCCGAGCACACACACAAATTCATTCTCCATGACGTCTATATTGATATCCCGCAAAACATACTGACTTTCTCCATCGTTGAAACTTTCATATTTCTTGCCGAGACCTTTTATCTCAATTGCATTTTTTCTGTTGGTATCCAGTGCACCTTCCATGGTTGCCACCTCCCGTTATCGCACTATTCTTCAAATCCCATCGCGACTCTCTTCTTTATCATATCCGCCAGCATCTCCGCAGTGTGCTCAACGCCGACGAAACTGGAGTCTATCATTATCTGTCTGCCATTTATGGTTGCCGCCGGCATTCCAGTATAATACTGGTGATAATTGTCTCTCGCCTTGTCAACCTTTGCTATCATATCCTTCGCCTCATTTTCATTCATGCCGAGAACTTCTATACAGTTCTTCAGTCGTTTCTCATATGGGGCATATATAAATATATTGATCGTATTTTTCAAGTGTCTCAGTATGTAATCAGAACATCTTCCGACTATGATGCAAGACTTGTCATACGTCGCGATCTCCGAAATGATGCACTGCTGAACGCTGAACAAATAATTCTGCATCTTTGGAGTTCCTATGCCCATCGGATACTTCATCTTAGAATAGGATTTCTCATCATAATCTGAGAGCTCCTCCCTGGACTTATTCATCTCTCTGCTGGCAAGCTCCACAATATCCCTGTCGTAATATTCAATCTGCAATATCTCAGATAACTTCTTCGCTATCGGACGTCCAAGACTTCCAAACTGTCTCTGGATCGTCACTATATAAATATCATTTGCCATATGTATACATCCTTTCTCAGCTTCCCCAGAAACCTCTGTCTTACTAAAAGTTTCTTGTATCTGATATAAGTGAATATGCCTCTGGTCTTCTGTCCTTCATATATGAGAGCATCATCGCATTGTCCTTGATGCAGGAATCTATATCTATATCTGCGTAAATGATCTCCTCCTCATGACCTGCTGCCGCAAGGACATTTCCTCTTGGTCCTATGATCCTGCTCTCACCGTTGAGAGTGGAATCCCCCTCCACACCACATCTGTTTGAACAGATCATGAACACATGATTTTCCACTGCACGGGCTCTCGTGTTGAGTTCCCATATATCAGCCTCAAGATTTCTCCATGCAGCCGAGTCGAATATCACATTGCTTCCCATGAGTGACAATACTCTGGCTGTCTCCGGGAATGAGGTATCATAGCATATCATGTGTCCAGCCTTGCACATCGGCATGTCAAATGTTCCATATTCGCACGTTATGCTCTCTCTCCATGTGAGCTTTTCAAGTCCCCATACATGTATCTTGCGGTAAATGCTGACGATCTTACCCTCCGGAGATATCGCTATCTGTGAATTGTAAAGTCTTCCCGGCACACCGCTCTTTTCTGAGATACCTGTCACGATATAGAGTCCTGTTGCCTTTGCCACCTTGCACAGATAGTTTGTTGAAGGTCCCGGTATCGGCTCTGATATCTCGTAGTATTTCTCACCAAGTATTGTCGGACTGTATCCTGTCGTTGCCAGTTCAGGAAAACATATGGCAAGTGCGCCCTTGGTCGATGCCTCCTTACAGAAATCCGCCATCTTCTTAAGATTTGCCTTCACATTTCCAAGTTCACAATCCATGTTCACCGCTGCCGCCTTAAAAATCTTTTTGTTCATAATACATACGCCTCTCTTTCTTCTCTTTTTGTCTCTTTGCTTTCTCTGTCCCATTCTTTGAATTTTTCTTTGATTCTTCCTCTGGTATCTTTTATTTATTTCCAACATGGGTCATCCCATATCTTCAATCTTGTTCCTTCACCTGATCCAAGCGCCTTCTGATAGAGCCTATAGCCCCATGCCAGGTCAAACAGCACCTGCCCGCTTGTCACAAATATCTCTTTTCTGTCATGCTCTATCCTGCCATCAGCCTTTCCTCTGACCACATCCCCCATACTTATCTGGGAACGGAGATCAGGCATAAGACCGTCCTCCATGAGCTTATACATTTTCCCCCAGCCGTTGTTCGCCTTGAGTATACTTCCAACTCCCAACGCCTCGTCGTAGTAAGCCATGTGCATTTTCGTGTTGTCAAAGCACAGCCCATTTTTCAACCAGAAATCATCATCCGCTTCTATCGGGGATGTCAGCAGTACACATGCGCCGTCCTTTATCCACTCATTCTTTATATAGAGCGGATCCTTTGGTGAAGCTGCTATGCTCACCACATCTCCCGCAGCTATGCATTCTTCCATGGATAAAACAGCCTCCGCATTAATTCCGGTCTCCTGTTTCACCCACTCTGCAAATTTCTCGGCATGCTCTATATGTGCCGCCTTGCAGTATATTTTCTGTACTCCAGGCAAAACCGAATGTATGGCAAGCACCGTTGCCCTCTGCACCGGTCCGGTTCCAATAAGTGCCGCTGTCCTCGCATCCTTATTTCCGAAATATCTGAGGAACACCCCTGGAATGCATCCCGTTCTCATGGAACTTATC